>JAUZRS010000041.1 GCA_030950195.1 Gammaproteobacteria bacterium
GGAGCCTAGAAAGGCTCCCTAGGAGGGGTTAGTTATAGGAGACTGTTGCTGCTAAAACGATGGATCCTGTACCTGACATAACTGGTGCGCTACTTGAATAAGTGGCCGTTAATGTACCTCCAAAGTTGACAACTTTATCACCAGCTGCATCAAGAGCGATGTCTCCAATATCAGTTGGGGTAATTACAAGAGCAAGGTTGGTATTAGTTGGCTGTGTGATGACAAAACCAAGATTAAATTGATAATTTGGTTCTCCAGCTACCGTGACTGTTCCTGCGTTGGCAGAATATGTATTAGATGAACCTGTGTTGCCAGCAGAGGATGTTGTATTTCCATTGGGACTAGATCCGGTTCCATAGAGTACAGTATCATCATTAAACACTTGAATTGAGGTTGTAGTATTTGTTGGGGTTGGAAGGACAAGGTCGGGGAAATCTAGTGTGCCCATGCTGCTGATAATCAGAGCTTTGGATAACTTATACTGTGCCGTTGTTGAGGCTGTATCTTCGTTTGAGGTTGAGGTTGAGGTTGCGAGGGTTGCATGAGCATACCCTGAAGCCAGTGCCAATGCTGCGGTTGCTACTGCGATTTTGAAATTTTTCATGGTCATTCTCCTGACTCAATCGAGTCGATAATTACATTTGATTTGGTCCCCGTGGACCGACTCCTACCACCCGAAAGTGGCCTATCCTTGCGTACTACGAAGCCTTTGAAAGAGAGGTTGTTTGCCCTCTCCCCTTGGGTTGACAAGAAGCTTATCCAAGGCGTGTCACAAAATGCTCACGAAACGTAATACATTTTTCTCACAGTCTATTATTTGTTTTGAGGGGATGGACAGACCTGTGTGTCTGCCCTTTTATGGCGGTTGGCATTTTTATGGCGGGTGGATTTGAAAGGCGCATGTATGGTTTGAAAGGGCGCACACATGGGTGCGCCCCTACGGTGGGTGTGATGATGGTTGGTTTGTTTGGAACGATGCGTAGGGGCAGACCTGTGTGTCTGCCCTTTTTTGGTGGATGTGATGGTTGGTGGTTTAAAGGGGTAAATAATGCGTAATTATGGTCATCGTCGTTCGATTCGTTTGAAAAAATTTGATTATTCTCAGCGGGGTGCTTATTTCATTACCCTCTGTGTGCAAAATCGTGCGTGTTTATTGGGTGATATTGGGCAGGATACGATGGTTGTGAATTGTGCTGGGGAGATGCTTGAACGGTGGTGGTGTGAAATGGAGCATAAATTCCCCTCCATCATTTTAGGTGAATATGTTGTTATGCCAAATCATTTTCATGCCATTATTCGCATTGTTTCGTCCGAGGTTCCTCGCCAAGCGCCTTTGTCAAAAATGGTGCAGTGGTTTAAAACCATGAGCACCAATGCGTATATTCGTGGTGTTAAAGAGCAAGGATGGCCTGTGTTTGATGGATCATTATGGCAACGAAATTATTATGAACATGTGATTCGTGATGAACGAAGTTATGATGCGATTTCGGCATACATTCAAACCAATCCGGTGAAATGGCAGCAGGATAAATATTTTATTTTGTGATGATGCGGTGATTTGTTTGGGGTGATGCGTAGGGCAGACCTGTGTGTCTGCCCTTTTATGGCGATTGGCATTTTTATGGTGGTTGGATTTGAAAGATGTACAGATGGTTTGAGAGGGTGGTTTGTCTGGGACGATGCGTAGGGGCAGACCTGCGTGTCTGCCCTTTTATGGCGATTGGCCTTTTTATGGCGGTTGGATTTGAAAGATGTACAGATGGTTTGAAAGGGCGCACACATAGGTGCGCCCCTACGGGGTGTGATTTGATAGGGCAGGCGAGCTGGCTTTAAAACATTCCCTCCCGGGCTTTGTCCCGCATTCCAATCACTAATGAAATGGTCTCATTGTCATCAAAACCGCTCTGATTGAGAAACTCACGGTAACTGTGCAGCACCTGCGCCGCTTTGTGACGCTGTTTCATATTGGAAAAGAGCCGATAGAGGCTGGCAACCAAACTCTCATCGCCTGGGTCTGCGTTGAAAATGGGCAACAACAGCTCGCTGGCCTCTTCGTAACGCTGGCAACGTTCGTGAATGTCCGCCAAGGCGATGCAGTAACGATGATAGTGGGTGAGCAGGTTTTCGCGCAGATCGGAGACCGAATAAAGGGTGGCGATGCCCGGACAAAAACGCCCACGCCACTGTTGAATGGCGCTCTGTAATTCCAGACTGGCCTGCCAGTGATCGCCGCGTTTGTAGAGCTTGAGACCCAACTCCCCTGCTTTGCTGAAATGGTGAATGTCCACCTCCACATTGTGCAAACTGAGCACACCGTGTTTGAGGCTGATGTAATGATTGGCTTTTTGTGGTTGAAAACTCTTATTAAATAGGCTGCGAAAACGAGACAGCATCACGTCCAGTTTATGCCGTGAGTTGCCCTCGGAGGTTTCGGGCCAGAGGGCTTGCAACACCGTGCTTTGATCCAGATGCAGCTCGCTGCTGGCGATCAGCAGCGCTAATAAAATCTGCTGTTTTGGGGTTAGCTCACTTTGGCGCAGGGGTAATTCTTCATCAAAGAGCAGATTGAGTTTGCCCAAGGAGCGGATTTTTAGCAGCGGAATGGCTTCGCCTTTGTCGCTAAAGCCCATGCTCACTTGTTGGGTGGCGCGCTGGCGATAAAAGGTAGTTTCAATTTTATGTGTGACGGCATAACAGAAGACACGTCTGGCCACCTCGGGCATAAACAGATAGCTGCGACTGGGGCTCTGTTTTAGTGGCACCAGTTGACGCAAGGTCTGTGCGGCTCGTTCCTCTTGTTGCTTCTGAATAAGGTGGGCGCTCCAGTGCATCAGCACGCCGGAGAGCAGCCAGTCGTTGTGTTGTTCGTTGGCCTGTTGGGCTGCTTGTGCAAATGTACTGTCCGCTGTTGAGCCGTGTTGTTGGCTCTGTGCGATGGCTTGAATCAGTAGGTTGGGAACGGTGTTGCTGTCACACAGCGGAGCTGCCTGCGTGGTTAGGTGTTTTTTTAGATTATTGAGGTGCTGGTGCAGCGGCGAACTTTCTGCCGCTTGGCAGAGGCCGATGGCTTGGCGCAGAGCAGGAATGGCGAGGTCTTCTCGTCCCTGAGCCAGATGGGCGTTGGCGTGCCAGAGTTGCAGCAGTGGCGCGCAGAGGCTGTTTTGCAGCACCGTTGGATCAATGAGGCGTTTGTTCTGCTGTAAAAACTGTTCAAACAGAGGGTAAGACGCGGTGTGGCTGAGATAAAAGGCGATGGTGGTGAAAATCAGGGCGCGTTCCAAGGCGCTGCCTTGCTGCTGAGCCAAAGCGAGATGCAGTTGTTCCAGATCCCGTTTGGCCAACTCCAGCTGACCCTTGAGCATCTGCTCCAGCAGGCGGCAGAGGTGCAGGTGCAGCTCCAGTTCATGCAGTTTGTGGCTGTGGCTGAGCTGAATCAGTCGATCCAGTTCATAGACGCTCGCGTGTGTGGGCTGTATCAGGGTTTGAGCAAGGGTGAGCAGAGAGGCGCTGTAGATTTGGTCATACGGGCTGAGTTCTGATTCGATCTGTTTGAAGAGCTGTTCCGTTGTAGGCAAAAGCGTGTGCAGCTGCTGTTGGTCGCCATCAATGCAGAGGTGAAAATAGAGCTGTTGTACCCGCGTGAGTAACTCCCCTTGTTGATTGTGCTGCTGTTGGAAGAGCCGCATGGCGTGTTGCAGACTGTGCAGTGCGAGTGGGGGATTGTTGGCGCTGAGTTCGGCTCCCATCAGCAGGGCGAGCCAAGGGCCTGATTGGCTGTGCTCTTCTAATTGCTGGTGCAGGGTTTGGCGAACCTCTTGGTTTTGACTCAGGTTGAGTATGCGCGCGCCTTTTTTGGCTAGCAGAGGTTCAATGATTTCGGTGGCGTGAGCCTTGAGGTAGTAGAGCAGCGCCTGCTGTAGGTCGTTGTGTTGTTGCCAGTAGTACGCCACTTTTTGATGGATTCTGGCGAGGTTTTTTTGCCCCAGCTTTTGGCTGGCTTGCTGGCGTAAAAAGCTGCGCCACAGCGGCATCAATTGGTGTTGCTCTTGGCCGAGCAGCGGTGGGGCAATAAAAATATGTTGGTTGAGCAGGCTCTGGAGTTTTTCGGCTGCTTGGTCGTCGTCGCTGATGGTTCTAGCCAGCGCGGGGGTGACATGATCTAAAAAGGCGATTTTAAGGGCAAACTCTTGCAGATCGCTGGAGATCTGTTGATTGAATGCGTTCTGGAAGGTGTCATAAAAAGAGTGGCTCTGATCCAGTTGTTGGATTAGCTGTTTGAAACTCATCTCTTTCTCTTGCCGGTTTTGGGCGTAGGTTTCAATGCCTTGTGGCCAGCCTTGGGTGTGTTGGTAGATGAGTTGATTCTCTTCATCGGAAAGGTAGATCTCAAAGTGTTGCGCGTAGAGCTGTTTAACTTCGTCGTGGTTAAAGGCGTGTTGTTGGTTGTTGATCACCAGCCAGTGAGCCGGTGGTCGGTGCTGTTTTAGCAAGCTGTGCAGTTGATGACGAGATAAGAGAATCAGTTGTAGGTTGTCGGGGCGATGTTGCAATAGCTGTAACAGCAGAGCTTCGCTGTCGCTGCCGATCAGTTGGTAAAGGTCATCCAACAACAGATAAAAAGGTTCGCTCAGTTGTTGACCCAGATCGTGAAGCAGGTTTGCCAGTGCTTGTTCGGCACTGTGCTGTGGTGGTTGCTGGTGGTGAAAGTAGCTGAGCGCCTGCTGCAGGTGGCTGAGCAGATGCTGGATAAAGTGGGTTGGTTCTCGGTCGGTGGGGGTCAAGGTTTGCCAGATGTGGTTTTGGTGTTGCAGTTTTTGCTTGACAAATTGCTGCGCGAGAACGGTTTTTCCTTGTCCTGTTTGGCCTTGCAGAACGATGATCGAGTATTTTTGATACTGGCGACCGAGGTGTTCCAGCAGCCGTTTGCGTGTCAGATAATTTTTTTCTGGGTGCTCAATGGCTAAGCAGAGTTCGGTTTTGAGTTTTTCGGAGGTTGGGGTTGAAAGGTCATCCTGAATCATTGGCTTGTCCCTATGGCTGATGCCGTTGGCGTTTAAGGCTGTTCCGCAATATTTAGGCCGCGCCGGTTTTGGCTGCCCGAATGGGATCTTGCCGCCAGACGTTTTGAACGGTAGACTCCGCCAGCAATGGATAAAGCTTGATGAAAACAGTCGGATATTGGGCTGTTTCACTAGGGAGCTGGTTTCGTAACCGTTTTTTTATTGATCGATATCGACTGGAGGTATCATGAATATTTTACAAACCCTTTGGGGTACATTTGCTGTTGGGGTCGTTTTGACCGTGGTTTTAACCTTTGTCATTAAAGCCATTGCGGGCTAAGGGGAAGTATTATGGAATTTAACGATTTAGCAATTTTCCGTTGGGTGCATTTCCTTTCTGGTATCACTTGGATTGGCCTGTTGTACTTCTTTAACTTTGTGCAGATGTCTGCCATGGCAGCGGCTTTGGCCGACAAAGACGGTCCTGGTCCTGCGGCCATCGGCAAATACATCGCACCTCGCGCTCTGTTGTGGTTCCGTTGGGCTGCGGTAGTGACCTGGTTGAGCGGTGTGGCGTACTTGAAAGGCGGCGTGGTTGATGCATTCACCTTCGGCATGATGATCGAAGGTGGCAGCATCTACTTCGCTACTATCGGCATGGGCGCGTGGTTGGGTACCATCATGTTGTTCAATGTGTGGGCCATCATCTGGCCTAACCAACAGAAAATTCTGGGTATGGTTGAAGCCACTGCTGATGAAATTGCCAAAGCTAAGCGGACTGCTATGTTGGCTTCTCGTACCAATGTGGCGCTGTCTATTCCTATGTTGTTGTTCATGGGTTCAGCGGCTCACGGCTTACCTTTCTAAGGTAAAGCACTAAAAACAGGGTCTTTTGCCTCTGTTTTGTTAAAAAGGTGAAGTTGTAGCGATAAAACAGACTGTTTTAACGGCCTTTGGCCACGTATACTCTTCCCCTTCTTGCGGCAGCCATCAGGCTGC
>JAUZRS010000042.1 GCA_030950195.1 Gammaproteobacteria bacterium
TCCCCGCCGTAACGTAGTATCCAACCCCTTATGTCAGACACTCATTTAATCACCTTGTTATGGCTGCTATTTACACCCTAAAAGTGCTAACGGAGTTTGCCTCCGCTCACACCCTGCGAGAGTATCCGGGCGCGTGCAGTCGTCTGCATGGTCATAATTGGAAGGTTGAAACCGAAGTGCGGGCGAGCGCTTTGAACACCGTTGGTATGGCGGTGGATTTCAAAACCATTCGCCGCGCAGCACATGAGATTGGTGAGCGTCTTGATCACTATTACCTGAATGAAATCGAGCCTTTTACCGAGATCAACCCAACGGCTGAAAACATCGCGGCTTATTTTTATTGCGAACTTGCCAGCCAGTTGAACGATGATGCGGTTAAGGTCTATGCGGTCACCCTTTGGGAAACGGATCGCGCTTGTGTACGCTACAGCGAAGAGGAGGCTTAGTACTTTGGTGGCTAACTTCAATGAAATACCCGATGTTCAAGGTCATGCGGATACCCGCGAGATTGCCATTCAACGGGTGGGAATTAAAGACATTCGTCATCCGGTTACGGTACACGACCGTTCTGGAGCGCAGCACACCGTTGCCACGGTGACGATGGCGGTGCATCTGCCCCAGCATTTGAAAGGGACGCACATGTCCCGTTTTGTGCAGATTCTCAATGAGCAGAAATTCAATCTCTCGGTGGGGCATTTTCGTTCCATGTTGGTGGACATGCGCCAGCGTTTGGAGTCGGAATCAGGTTATGTGGAGATGACCTTCCCTTTCTTTGTGCGTAAAAAAGCGCCGGTCACAGGCGTTGAAAGCGTGCTGGATTACGAAGTCACTTTTATGGGTGAAATTGACGGCGATCAGACGACGATCAACATTAAATTGGTTGCGCCGGTTACCAGTCTTTGCCCTTGTTCTAAAAAGATTTCCGATTACGGCGCGCACAATCAACGCTCCCACGTCACAATCAATGCTCGGATTGAGGGTGAATACTGGATTGAAGATCTGATTGAACTGGCGGAGAAAGAGGCCTCTTGCGAGCTTTACAGCCTGCTCAAGCGCCCTGATGAGAAGTACGTCACGGAAAAGGCGTACGATAATCCCAAGTTTGTGGAAGATATGATTCGGGACATTGCCGCTCAGTTAAACCAAGAAGAGCGGATCCGCGCTTATTGTTTGGAAGTGGAGAACTTTGAAGCGATCCACAACCATTCAGCGTACGCCATGATTGAGTTGGATAAAGAGACTTAAGCGGGTTCGACCTCTTTTTTAGCTTCGGTTGGTGTGTCTGAGGTCTCTGACTTTTTAAGCTCGCACTGGCGTGGATAGGTGGTGTTGAGTTGATTGCTACAGGCCAGTGCCGCTGTTTTGTAACATTCGGCCAGCGTTGGGTAGTTAAAGACGTGTTCCGCTAAATCATCGACGCTGCCGTCAAAATTCATCACCATCTGACCGATGTGCGCCAATTCACTGGCCAGTTCACCGACAATGTGTACCCCCAGCAGTTTTCGACTCTGGCAATCCACTAACAGTTTTAGCATTCCGTTGTTGTCACCAATAATTTGTCCGCGTGCTGTTTCCCGATAACGGCCCTTGCCAGAGACGTATTGAATCCCTTGTTTGTCCAATTGAGCTGTTGTTTGACCCACCCAAGCCACTTCAGGAATGGTGTAAATGGCCATTGGCAGATGTTTGGCTGCTACTTTAGAGGTTGCATCGCAGGCGTGAATGGCAGCAATACGCCCCTGCTCCATGCCGGTGGCCGCCAGAGCCGGTGGGCCAATCAGGTCGCCTACAGCGTAAATATGGGGAAGGTTGGTTTGATATTGTCCATTAACCAATACCCAGCCTTGTGGGTGAGCTTCGATACCTAGGCTCTCTAAGCCCAGCCCATCACGATTAGGAGTGCGACCCAGTGCATAGAGCAAGCAGTCGCTTTCCAGACTGGTTTTATCGCTCTCCACAATGACCTTATTGCCATCACAACGAATGGTGTCAATGCGCTGCTGCATGTGGAAATTTATTCCCATATTGAGCATGGCAGACTTGAGATTGGCGGAGATGTCGGCGCAGAGAAAAGCCAGAATTTGTGGGTGACTGTCGATGATGGTGACTTTGACCCCCAAAGAGGCATAGATGGTGGCAAATTCACAGGCGATCACCCCTCCACCCACTACGGTCAATGTTTGTGGTAGGCGGCGCATGTGCAAAATAGAACTGGAGTCCAGTATGCGTTCGTCATCGAAAGGGACGTTGTCGGGTCGTCTTGGGCGGGAGCCGGTGGCGAGAATAATGTGATCCGCTTGCAGACGTTGCTCAGCGCCATGAGGGCGGCTGACCAGCAAGGTGTGCGCATCTTCAAAACGAGCGCTGCCGGGGATTAGGGAGACACCGTTGCGCAGCAGTTGATTAAGGATGACCGACTCTTGTTTGTCGATAATCACGTCTTTTTTATCGACGGATTCACTTAAAAAGTTGTGTTGGCGCGGCATACTTTTGTAAATATCGCGCATGCCGTGGCTGGTGCCCATAGTGCTGCTGTAGGCGATTTCGCGCAGGGATTTACTCGGGATGGTACCGGTTTGTAGACCGGCTCCGCCGATGCGCGCTTTGCGATCAATCAGCCCAACCCGTTTGCCGTATTTGGCCGCTTGGATGGCAGCACGTTGTCCCGCTGGACCGGAACCGATCACCAAAATATCAAAATGACGCATAACCTCTCCTTGTGAAATCACGGCACAACGCCGTTGTGCTTCAGGAGGTTAAAAGCAGGTTTAAGGCCATTTTTGCGGGTGGTTTAAGTCAGTTTTTGCCATTCACCCCCTTGCTGCTGATCCAAAACGGTGAGCCACTCCGGCTCTCCGATCACCTTCTGCACTGCCGCTAAGGCCAATTCAGGCCGATTGTTTTTTTCGCTCAGATGCCCCAGTGCCAATTTTTTTAGGCGGCTGCGATCCATGCGTTGCAGCAGATCGGCGGCTTGGCTGTTTTCCAGATGACCATAATTGCCGCCGACTCGGGCTTGTAGGTAGTCGGGATAGGGGCCGTTGCGCAGCATGTCACGGTCGTGATTGCACTCCAGTAACAAAGCATCGCAGCCTGCCAAAGACTTCACCACAAAAGGGGTGATACTGCCCAGATCGGTGAGCAGACCAAACTTTTGTTTATCTTGTTCAAAGACAAATTGACAGGGTTCAGCGGCATCGTGAGGTACGGGAAAGGGGCGCACAGTCAGGGCACCGATTTGAAAGTTTTGATGGGCGTGAAACAGTTTCAGGTTGGGGATTTTTACATCTCGCGCCTTACGATAGGTGCCGTGGGTCATCCAGACGGGGAAGTTATAACGCCGTGCCAGTGGTGCCACACCGGAGAGGTGGTCGCTGTGTTCGTGGGTTACCAACAGGGCATCAAGATCATTGGGGGTCAGCTCAAAACGCTGTAACCGTTTGACCGTTTCTTTAATACTGAAGCCACAGTCGATCAGCAGTCGAGTGCCATCGGCTTCAATTAGGGTGGCGTTGCCAGAGCTGCCACTGCCCAAAGAGGCAAATCGCATTGGATTCAGTGTGCCTGATTCAAGGGGCGGTGGAGAGGGTGGGTGGGTAATCGCTCACCGTGTTGGCACTTTGTTTATTGTTTTTTAGTTTAGGGATTAGGTAAGCCGTTGGCTCTTGTTTAATTTTTAAGCCGTTGGGCAGTTGCAGAGCGGGGTTTGAGGTGGCGCTGAGGTAATCCACTAGAGGTTTGTCTTTTCCCGAACTACAGGCGCTGAGCATCAGTAGGGGTAAGAGCATGAGAGACAATAAATATTTCATGCTTATGGTTGCTCCGTGGTCAGGCAATCGGCAGCCTGTAGAGCCGCGCGCAGGGTGTTTTGATACTGTTTCGCCAGTGGGGTCAGAGGCAGGCGAATGCCAGCGGGAATCAGCTCCATCTCCAGCAGCGCCCATTTGACCGGAATGGGGTTGGCTTCCAAAAACAGGTTTTGGTGCAAGCCTAATAGGGGCTCATTGAGGGTAGCGGCTTTTGCTGCATCGCCTGCTAAGGCCAAGGCGCACATCTGCTGCATCGCTTTGGGAGCCACGTTGGCGGTCACCGAGATGTCGCCTTTGGCACCGAGCAGAATGCACTGCATCGCGGTTTCGTCATCACCACTGTAAAGTTCAAAGTCATCACCACAGAGCGTCATGACCTCTTTGGCGCGTTCCAGATCGCCGGTGGCTTCTTTGATGCCGATGATGTTGTCGATGCTGGAGAGCCGTGCCACGGTCTCGGGCAGCATGTCCACGGCGGTGCGTCCGGGGACGTTGTAGAGAATTTGTGGGATCGCTACCGCTTCGGCTATGGCCTTGAAGTGCAGATACAAACCCTCTTGGGTGGGTTTGTTGTAGTAGGGGGTCACCAGCAGGCAGGCATCGGCTCCGGCTTCGTAGGCAAAGCGGGTTAACTCAATGGCTTCGCGAGTGGCGTTGGCACCGGTACCGGCGATGACCGGCAGGCGGCCATTGACCAGTTTGATGATCAGTGCCATCAGAGCGCAATGCTCTTTAAAGCTGAGGGTGGCCGACTCACCAGTGGTGCCCACTGCAACAATGGCATCGGTGCCACTCTCTACGTGGAATTCGATTAAGTTTGCCAAGGAGGCCTCATCAAGAGAGCCGTCATCGTGCATGGGGGTTACCAGAGCTACCATACTGCCGTGAAACATTGTTTTATACCACAATAAAATCAAGGTCGTCATGGTACTTGTCATGGGGAAAATTGACAAGTGAACTGTGGGTTTTCAATGCCTTTCTGCGCGGTGTACACTGCCTTCTTTTCTCGGTTAATGCATTTTAGGAGTAGTAATGGACGATAGCCTATTGGGTAAACGCGCCCCCGATTTTGAATTGCCTGCCACTGGTGAACAGAGTGTGCGTCTTTCTGATCTTAAAGGTCAAAATGTGGTGCTCTATTTTTATCCGCGTGACAACACCTCAGGGTGTACCACCGAGGGATTGGATTTTGGTGAGAATATCGAGGCGTTTAAGGCCGCCAATACGGTGATCTTTGGGCTTTCCAAAGACAGCGTAAAGAGCCACGAAGGTTTTAAAGAGAAACAGAGTTTTCCTTTTGAACTGCTCTCCGACGAAAACAGCGATGTGTGTGAAAAATACCTCTGTTTCAAATTGAAGAAAAATTACGGCAAAGAGTACATGGGCATCGAACGCAGCACCTTTTTGATCAACGTCGAAGGGGAAGTGGTGCAGGAGTGGCGTAAGGTAAAAGTGCCGGAGCACGTCAATGAAGTGCTGGCTGCGGCAGAAAAGCTCTAAAGTGTGGGTTGCATAGACCGCTTATCTTAAGGGTGTGACAGAATAAGAAAGTCAATCATGTTCTGTCACAAAAGCGTCTACACTCTCTCTTGTTATCACTACTTTTTAGGGAATTCCGCATGAGCTCTAACGCCCCTCTTCAGCCCACCGATCTGCCACCTTTGGGTATGGATGAAACCAGTCTGGTGCATGATTTTCAGCACTATTTCAGCCACACTTTGGGGCGTGATCAATATTCGCCCCATCTGCACTACGCTTATGAAGCCTTGGCGCTGACGTTGCGCGATCGGCTTATGGAGCGCTGGCGAAATACGCGCCAAGCCTATGAAAGCAGCGGTTGCAAGCAGACGTTTTATCTCTCTTTGGAGTTTTTGATGGGGCGGGCGCTGGGTAATGCCATGCTGAATTTGGGCTTGAACGACGAAACCGCCGCCGCCATGCATCAGCTGGGGCTTTCCTTGGAAGAGGTCAGCGAAGCGGAACACGATGCGGGGTTGGGTAACGGCGGCTTAGGACGATTGGCGGCCTGTTTTCTTGACAGTTGCGCGACGTTGCAATTGCCGGTGACCGGTTACGGCATTCGTTACGAATACGGCATGTTTCGTCAGCACATCTGCGATGGTCATCAAGTGGAAGACCCCGATCACTGGTTACGGGACGGCAATCCGTGGGAACTAGAACGACCGGAATACACCCAGACGATTAAGTTTGGTGGTCGCAGTGAGATGTACCACGATGCCAAGGGGGTGCTGCGCAGTCGTTGGGTGGAGAGCAATGATGTCTATGCGGTGCCTTACGATACCCCCGTGCCAGGTTATCAAAACGGTACGGTCAATACGCTGCGCCTTTGGTCTGCCAGTGCGACGGATGCCTTTGATCTGAATGAGTTTAATGCAGGCAGTTATTCTGATGCGGTGTCGGCCAAAAATGACGCTGAAAAGATCACCATGGTGCTTTATCCCAATGACAGCAGTGAAAATGGCAAAGATCTGCGTCTGCGCCAGCAATATTTTCTCGCGTCCGCCAGTTTGCAAGACGTGTTGCAGCACTGGTGTCGTCAGCATGGCGATGATTTTAGTCAGTTTGCAGATAAACACTGTTTTCAGCTCAACGACACGCATCCCACTATCGGTATTCCTGAATTGATGCGCTTGTTGCTGGATGAACACGGTCTGGGTTGGGATGAGGCGTGGCAGATCACGCGCAAAACCATGGCGTACACCAATCACACTTTGTTGCCAGAGGCACTGGAGCGCTGGCCGGTACGGCAGTTCCGAGATTTGCTGCCACGTATTTTGGAAATCATCTACGAGATTAACGCGCGCTTTTTAAACGAAGTCAGCCAGCACTGGCCTGGTGATACGCAACGGCAACGACGCATGTCGCTGATCGAAGAGGGCGGTGAGCCGCAAATTCGCATGGCTTATCTGGCCATTGTCGGCAGCATGTCGGTTAATGGGGTGGCTGAGCTGCACTCAAAGCTGCTGGTGGCCGGTCTGTTTAAAGATTTTCATGAGTTGTGGCCGACCAAATTTAACAACAAAACCAACGGTGTGACGCAGCGACGCTGGTTGGCGTGGTGCAATCCTGAACTGAAAAATCTGATTGATGAGCGCATCGGCAGTGAGTGGGTGACGGATCTTTCGCAGTTGAAACAGTTGTCTTCTTTGGCCGATGACGTTGCGTTTCAAGCTCGATGGCATGAGGTCAAGATGGGCAATAAACGCCGTTTGGCGGCGTTGGTTAAAGAGAGTTGTGGGGTGGAGTTTGACCCTGCGGCGATGTTTGATGTGCAGGTGAAACGCATTCACGAATACAAACGTCAGTTGCTCAATGCCTTGCACATCATTCATCTTTACAATCGAATTAAACGCGGCGATACGGAGAATTGGACCCCCCGTTGTGTTCTGATCGGTGGTAAAGCCGCTCCTGGTTACGTCATCGCAAAATTGATTATCAAGTTAATCAATAACATTGCTCAGGTGGTTAATAACGATCCTGATACGCAAGGCTTGTTGCGGGTTGCGTTTATTCCCAATTATCGCGTTTCGGCGATGGAGATCATCAGTCCAGGCAGCGACTTGTCGGAGCAGATCTCCACTGCGGGTAAAGAGGCTTCGGGTACTGGCAATATGAAATTTATGATGAACGGTGCCATTACCATCGGTACTTTAGACGGCGCTAACATTGAGATTTTGGAGGAGGTGGGGGAGGAGAATTTCTTCCTATTTGGTCTGGATGCGGCAGAGGTGGAGGCGGAGCGTGGGCAGTACAATCCACAAGGCTATATTGATGCCGATGAGGATCTCAAAGAGGTGTTTAAACTGCTGCACTGCGGTCATTTTAATCAATTTGAGGCGGGTTTGTTTGATCCGCTGTTATTGACCTTAACTCATCCGCATGACCCTTGGATGACCTTGGCGGATTTTCGCAGTTACGTTGATGCTCAGCACGCGGTGGCAGAGGCGTATCAAGACCGTTCACGCTGGTTAAAAATGAGTATTTTGAACAGCGCTTGCAGCGGTAAATTTTCCACCGACCGTACTATGCTGGATTACAATCGTGAGATTTGGCACCTACCACAAGTAGAGGCCTTGGCTTTGAAATAGATTTAGGGGGCAGGAGAGGTCAGATTCTTCGGAGTCTGGCGAATCTCCAACCGCTCTACGGTAGCCAAAAAGATATAACGTCCGTCTAAAGTACGAAAGCTGCGCCCAGCGATCTCCCCCTGCTTGGCACGGTATTCACGGCTTTCTCCCGTTTCGCTGTTAATCACAAACACCTGCACTCGCACCTGTTCGTCGGCCCAGTTGAGATAAAAAAGCAGGCTGGATAAGGTCAGGGTCACCGTCAAAAAGCTGTAGGCGATAAAACGAGCCGAAAAAGTCGGTGTTTTGGTTTCAGTGTGGGACAGCTCTGCTTTCCTCTGTATGACTTCGGGTGGCCGTTTGGCGCGATAAAAGAGCGCAACCCCCCCGATCAGTAGCAGGGTGAAAAACAGTTTAGTCAGCATGATCGGCACTTGTAGTGGACGTTTCGTGATCAATCGCCGCAGGCCAAGCGTTGATCACTGCCTGTACCAGTGTGGCAAGGGG
>JAUZRS010000043.1 GCA_030950195.1 Gammaproteobacteria bacterium
ATGAGAAAAATTATAGACATTAATGAGGCGATGGTTACCAAACTAAAGATAATGTCTGTTTTCGAAAATTTAAGTGTTAAAGCTCTGATTGAAAAAGCAGTAGAGTCATAAGGGAAAACTCCGTTTCTAGGGTAAAGTCCATTTGCTTGTTTTAACGATGGACAGACTAAGCAAAACATCATATTAAAATCTTAATTTCTAGGAATAGAAAGTTAAGGTGGCGGTGATCGGTTGGAAAGGTTGGGTGGGGCACAGTGAATACCGGCTTGGGTATCAGGGGAAAATCCCATGCCTGTGCTGAGGCGTTTGATTGGGTCGTTGACGAGGCTCTGAAGAATCAGATCTGTCATGATTTCAAGCTCCATCTTGAAGGTCACATCCATTTGTTTTGTTGCTGAGTAGAATCTTAAGCTCACGGTCAGATTAAAACCTGACCGTGAGCTTAAGCCAACGTGCGGCAGACACCGCAGGTCAGATGTGGATAAAAAAAGCGCTGTTCGCGTTACACCAGTCCTTGGCTGGTCAGCAGACCGGCGGGCATGGCTTGTACGAGTCCGCCGAGATCAGCGCCGTCACCGAGAGCTAACCAGCTGCCACTCCAGAGATCGTTGCTTGCTGCACCTAAGGGGGTATTGCGGGTAAAGAGACCCAGTTCGGTAATGCCCGCTGCTACGGCATTGATGGTTGTGCCCGTCCAAGCGTAGCTGGCATTGGCTAGGGTGTTGGTCACAGCGGCAGGTTGCGCCACCGTTGCCGTGCCACCCAGAACGCCAGTGATATTACCGGTGCTGGTGGTGAAGATGATGTTGTCATCCGCACCCAAGTTACCCGCATTTGTCCAAGCTCCAAACGTGTTGTCTGAACCTGCTGCTGGTGCAGCGTTCAGTGCGCTATTGGCAGGATCGACGACTACATAGATGGTGTAGGTGGTGTTGGCGTCAAAGACCCGACCTGAGTGATCCGAGCTAACCCCATTGACTAAGTCAAAAATGACCACCGTAGAATCAACCGTCGGATCAACTGCGGTGGTAAAGTTTTGCAGAGTTGGATCTGTTTGTGCCGCCAGAGCATTACCTGAAAGATCGCTCAAGACCCCTGCTGCGTAGGTGACGTTGTAGTTGGACGTTCCGATCAAATCCCCGATTGGGTTGATGGTGACCGTATTGTTCAGGATGGTTACCTGAGTAGCGTCGTTGACATCAATGTTACGTACATCACCCGCGCCGTTGTCGATCACAAAATTGCCTGCTCCAGCCTGCACATTTTCCGACAGGGTAATGACGATGTTATCGGTCACGGCCACTGCGGTGGCGTTGTCCACAGGAGTGACCGATGCAATGGTCGGCGCAATGTTATCCAGCACAAAGTTGGTTTGGGCTGTGGTGGACACATTGCCCGCCGCATCGGTGGTCTGCGCGTTCACATAGACAGTACCTGCACCCAAGGTGGCCACCTCCGCTGTGGTTAAGGCCACCGTCTGTGCGGTGCCGGTACCGCTGACGGTTTTGAAAATAAGGTTGGCACCGTTGGAGAAGGTCACGGTGGTGGTTTCACCACTCAGCGGCGAAATACTGAGGGCACTTTCAGCCTCAAGCGCTGTGGCCAGATCCGCACCCGCCGCAAGGGTCAAGGTTGGAGCATTGGGTACGGTGGTATCCAAGATAAACGCTGCCGTGGTGGTGGCAATGTTGCCCGCTGCATCGCTGATGCTGGCTTCGACACTGATGCTGCCGTCGCCCAAGGTGATTAGATCCGCAGCAGTCAGAGCTAAAATCTGCGCCGCCCCCGTGACGTTATTAAAGGTCACAGTGCCAGCGGCACCAGTAAAGGTCACGGTGCTGGTCTCACCGGCAGGCACGCTTACTTCTACGGCTCCGGCAGTGGCTTCAGCCGCTGTGGCATTGAGGTTGGCCGGGGCGATGGTCACGGTTGCAGTGGCTGGGGTGAGTGTATCCAAAACAAAGCTGACTTGGGTCGCAGCAGCCGAGACATTGCCCGCCGTGTCGGTGGAGGTGGCATCAACCGTAATGGCACCTTCACCGAGGGTGGTCAGATCAGCGGTGCTGAGCTGCACAGCCTGCGCAGTGCCGTCGCCGACCACCGAGACCGTAACGTTGCCAGCGGTGCCAGTAAAGACCACGGCGGTGGTTTCCCCCGTGACAGGAGAGATCGTAATGACGCCCGCCAGCGCCTCGTCGGCAGTAGCAATATCAGCACCTGCAACCGCAGTCAGTATGGGGGGGGTGGCAACGGCGGCATCCAAGATAAAGGTGGTGCTGCTGGTGGAGACGTTGCCTGCCAGATCGCTGATGCTGGCATCTACGCTGATGGTGCCATCGGCCAAGCTGGCCACTTCGGCTGCGGTCAGAGTCACGGTTTGCAGTTGACCCGTTGCGGTAAAGGTCTTGCTGATTGCTGGATTAACACCGTCGGTGAAGCTAATGGTGACGGTTTCACCGCTGAGAGCGATGAACTCGATGGCACCGGCTTCGGCTTCGGCTGCGGTAGCGAAGTCAGCACCAGCGACTACGTTTACGATGGATGAGGTTGGAGCCACGGTATCGAGGGTGAAGCTGGTTTGGGCAGGCGTGAAGCTGTTGCCAGCAGTGTCTGTGGTGACGGCATCAACGGTGATGGTGCCATCGCCGAGGGTGGTTAGGTCAGCGGCTGTGAGCGCCACATTTTGAGCGGTGCCGTCACCGGTCACGGTGACATTGACGCTGTTGAGACCGTTGCTAAAGGTGACCACAGTGGATTCACCGGTGGCGGGGTTGACGGTCACAGCGCCAGCAAGGGCTTCGGCTGATGAC
>JAUZRS010000044.1 GCA_030950195.1 Gammaproteobacteria bacterium
ACGCCTCATCACGCGCGCCTCGATTTTTCACCAACAGCTTGAATGTTTGGTGCAGCGCTTGAATTAACTCATCGGAAAACCCACGGCGTTTCAAACCGCGTTTATTGATCCCGTAAGCCGAAGCGTGATTACCCGCCACCATCACAAAAGGCGGCACATCTCGATTAATAATCGTACCCAAACCTGAAAACGCATGAGCACCAATATGACTGAACTGATGCACACAGGTAAAACCGCCTAAAATGGCATAATCATCCACTTTCACATGGCCGGCAACCGAAGCGGCATTCGAAAAAATGGTTCGATCGGCGACCTGACAATCATGCGCCACATGAGCATAAGCCATAAACAAATTGTGATCACCGATGCGAGTGTAACTGCCACCGTGTGCTGTACCACGATGCAGAGTAACAAACTCACGAATCACATTGTGATCACCAATCTCTAAAAAGCTCTCTTCACCGGCATACTTCAAATCTTGTGCAACTTCACCCACAGAGGCGAATTGGAAAATTCTATTATTTTTACCGATTCGAGTCGAATCACCAATCACCACATGGGAAGCAATCTCACAGCCAGAACCGATCTCCACAGCCGCACCAATAATGCTATACGGCCCAACACTCACACCTTCTGCAAGTGTCGCACTGGGATCAATAATGGCCGTTGGATGAATCAAGAGTCAATTTCTCGCTCTGCACCCATCAATTCTGCGCTGCACGCCAATTCATCGCCCACCCACGCTTCGGTGGCAAACTTCCACATACCCCGTTTTTGTTTCAACAATTTGACTTTAATCGTCAACTGATCACCGGGTTCTACTTGACGCTTAAAACGTGCTTTATCAATGGAAACAAACAAATACAAACTTTTATCGGTGGGTTTTTTTTCATTGGTTTTAAACACCAAAATACCCGTCGCCTGCGCCATCGCTTCCAACATCAACACCCCAGGAAACACGGGACGATTTGGAAAGTGACCGGTAAAAAACGGCTCGTTAAACGTGACATTTTTAATCGCGGTCAGATGACTGCCCAACTCAATATCGAGCACACGGTCAATCAATAAAAAAGGGTAGCGGTGCGGCAGATACTCCAGCACCTCATGTATACTCATTTCATTCAAAATACGATCCTCGAAATAATTTAATGTCTATTTTTTTCTAAAGCCGCCAAACGGCGTGCCATCGAATCCAGTTGTGAAAAACGCACCCGATTACGTTTCCAGAGCCGATTGGGCTGCAAAGGGGTACCCGACGAATAGGTTCCCGCCTCGCCAATAGAGCTTGTCACCAATGATTTGGCGGTAATATTGACGTAATCGGCAATCTCTAAATGACCCAAAATACCCGCAGCCCCTCCCACGGTGCAATGGCGACCAATTTTAGCACTGCCCGCGATGCCAACACAGCCGGCAATGGCACTAAAGGCTCCAATATGGACATTGTGTGCCACCTGAATCAGGTTATCTAAAATAACCCCCTCTTCAATCACCGTGTCCTCAAGCGCGCCGCGATCAATGGTGGTATTGGCACCAATTTCAACATCATCGCCAATTTGAACCGCACCGATCTGTGGAATCGCCAACCAACGTCCCTCTTCATTGGCGTAACCAAAACCCTCAGCGCCAATCACCGTTCCCGACTGCACTTTCACTCGTTTACCTAAATGACAATCGTGATGAATCGTCACATGCGGATTCAGACAAACATTTTCAGCCAAATAAACCCGCTCGCCAAGATAACTTCCAGCACCGATAACACAGCCTGCTTCGACAACAGCACCCGCCTCAATCACCACCTGAGCGGCAATGGAAGCCCTCGGATCTATCTGCGCTTTCGGATCTATCATTGCAGACGCATGGATTCCAGCGGCTGGAACAGGCACAGGATGCAGCAACCGTGCAATTTTGGCGTAACTCAAATAGGGATTATCCGAGAGCAGTACCGCCATCGGTGCAGGCTCAGCCCACTCGGGTTTGAGAATAACGGCACTGGCTGCACTTTTAAGCAACAACGGCTGAAACTTCTTCTGCGATAAAAAGCTCAAGGCTCCCGCCGAAGCGCTCACTAGTGGCTCCATTCGATCCACTTCGATAGCAGCCTCTCCAACCAGCTTCAACTGAAAACGATCAGCAAGATCAAGCAGAGAAAATCGCACAAACATCCTATAATTTACGTTGTTATTTTTTATTCTGGCACGGAATGCAATAAAAGCTGGCTTTTCAACAGATTCAACAATTTTTGCGTCAGATCTGTGCGTTTACTGGCAAACAGCACCCCATCACTGAGAATAAGGTCATACTGCTCATCTTTTGCTAATTGCGCTATCGCTTCCATCACAGAACGACGTACTTTTTTAAACTCATTGTTCTTTTGAATATTAAGATCTTCGCGAAAATCCTGCTCATTGCGATCTTTTTTGCGTTTTAAACGACGTATTTCTTTCTCCAGCAAACGCCGTTTTGGGATTGAAATCACCAACCCCTCTTTTTCCAATAAATAACGTTTTTCATCCAAGCTCTTCTGCTGTTTTTGCAGCAGCAGTTGACGCGGAGCAAACTCTTTTTCCAGCCTCAATGCCGCTTCAACCGCCGTCGGTGCCTTATCAATCAGATAAGGAATATCCACAAAACCGAGCTTTAACGTTGATTCAGCTTGTACAACCAAACTGCTAAACAGCAGAACAATGGCCACTGCAACTCTATTTTTTCCCATACGCCCTTCTACTCGCTCTCAATTGGCTCAAAATAGGGTACCAATGGTGAATTGTACCTTATCTTCCGTATCGCCTGAGCGACTATTGATCGGCTCGCCGTAACTGATGCTCAAAGGGCCAATAGGCGACAACCATAAAAAAGCCACCCCAATAGAACTGCGTAATTCCGTCAGTTGGAAATCTTCGGCTTTCGTAAACACATTGCCATTATCAATAAAAAAGCTGATTCGGGTTGAACCTGGCTCTTCAACAAACGGAGGTGGAAAAATAAGCTCCAAAGTGGACACCGTCTTAAAATCACCACCCGCCGGTTCGCCACGAGAATCTTTCGGCCCTAAGCTGTATGCTTTATAACCGCGCACCGAACGAATGCCTCCGGCATAATATTTTTCAAAAAACGGCAAGTCGATGCGTGAACCGTAACCTTCACCGTATTTTATTTCATTCCGCAGCGACAGCACATAGCGATCCGTCACCGGATAATAATATTCAAAATCATAACCTAGCTTGTAAAATTCCAAATCACTGCTCGGTAAAGACCAGTCCAACGAGAGACGGTGCAACCAACCCTGCTCGGCAAACACAGTACGATTACGACGATCGTAACTCAAACTGGCATCAATATTCGAGCCGTCAAACCGCTGCTTACCGATACTACCAACAAAAGATTTAATTTCATCAGAGCTGTTTTCAGTACTGAAAATATCACTGCGCTCCAGACCCGCACCCAGTTTCACCGTAGTGAACTCATTCACAGGAATGCCGTAACGCAGACTCAAACGATAACTGTCGCGTTGATAATCTGCCGTTGTACTCAACTGAGTTGCATCGGTTTTACGGCTCAAAAAGGAGAACGTGCGGCTGACACCGTCTTCCGTATGATACGGATCGGTGAAAGAGAGGCTGTATTGTTCATTGGAAACACTGTTATCAACCGCGATTTTAAGCCGTTGACCTGTGCCTAAAAGATTCTCTTGCGACAAACTGGCATTGAAGAGCAAACCCTGAGTACTTGAGTAACCAGCACCAATGCTGAAAGAGCCTGAAGAACGTTCCGTGATGCTGACATGCAGATCCACCTGATCATCACGCCCAGCCACCTTTGGCGTTTCCAACGAGACCTGCTCGATGTAGCTCAGGCGCTGCAAACGAATT
>JAUZRS010000045.1 GCA_030950195.1 Gammaproteobacteria bacterium
GTACGAATGTGCTTCACCACTCGCCAATGTTTTTCACTCAACTCATCAATGCCCTGAAGGTGAGCCACCTTCTCTGCCAAAGCCTCTGTCCACAAATCTGGATTAAGCAAAAAACCGTACTCATCAAACGTACCAGCAAAGATGGGATTTTGGATCGCCTGACTTGCATTAAGATTCAACATAACATTCTCCAAGAGCAGCTTAAGTCAACGTTCTATAAAGTAGTGAGGCGCCATTATCTCTGTCATACTCAACCATTAGAAATAATAATTCATTCATCAATATAATTAATAATGATATGGAACTACGCCAACTCCGCTCCCTCACCACTTTGGTCGAGCAGAATTTCAATGTCAGTCGTACTGCTGAAAAATTGAATTTAGTCCAACCTGCGATCTCTCAACATTTGAAGCAGCTGGAAAACGAATTAGGCGTCCCTCTTTTTCAACGTCACGGCAAACGTTTGATCGGACTGAGTCAATCAGGAAAAGAAGTATTACACTACGCCCGTAAGATTCTCAGCGCCGCTGCCAGCCTCACCGCCATTGGCACAGAACATCAACAACAAAATCATGGCGTACTGCGTATTGGAGCGACCCACACTCAAGCCCGTTATGTCTTGCCAGCGGCCATTCATCGCTTTCGACAAATCTATCCCGATGTAGAAATTCAACTGCATCAAGGCACTCCTGAACAGTTGGTCAACATGGCAATCAAAGATCATGTCGATCTCGCCATCTGCACCGAAGCTTTGGATAAAAGTGCTGAACTCTCATTCAAAACCATTTACCACTGGAATCGCTGTTTAATTGCACCACAACAGCACCCCATTCTCCAACATAAGCAAATCACACTCAAACAGCTGTGTGAGCACCCCTTAATCACCTACATATTTGGTTTTACCGGTCGCGGCAACCTCAATCAGACCTTTAAACAAGCCAGCCTACAACCTCAAATTGCCCTCAGTGCAGCCGACACGGACGTGATAAAAACCTATGTTCGTGAGGGCTTGGGCATCGGTATTATTGCCGGCTTAGCCTTCAATGAAAGTGAAGATCATGATTTACAACAACGCGATCTCAGTCATCTTTTTCCTTGGGAAACCACTAAAATCGCCTACCTCAATGATAAATACCTGCGCACCTTTCAACGGCGTTTCATCGAACTGTTTCAACAAGAAACTCAGTGGATCAGCACTAAAAATTCAGAACAAAAATAATCTGTCCCAAATATTGCTTAAGAAACCAAAGTCATCGGCATATCAACCCCAAACCAACCCAAACAGTTGAAAATTCAACCCTACCTTAAGCTAACAAGATTTATAATCCATCCAGACCATAAACAAACCGGAGAACAAACCATGAACATGCAACAAATTCGCAGCATCGCCCGCAGCATCAACCTCAAACCAGGCAAGCTGCCAAAAAAAATCTTAATACGCAGTATTCAATCCAGTGAAGGCAACTTTGACTGTTTTGCCACCGCCATCAGCGGTTATTGCGATCAAAGTAGCTGCATCTGGCGCGATGACTGCTTCAGCCTTTCACAAAAAACCGGCAAAAAAAGGGCGAAGCAGAAACCGGCAAAACACAACTAAAAAATAAGGGTTGACGCTGACCAAGACGGGGTGGACACTGAAACCGTAGGCGATAAATTCCATACTGAGGTACAAGGAGAGTGACATGCACATCTACCAACACATTCTTCTCGGTGTCGATTTCTCCCCAGAAAGCGATGCGGTCATCGAAAAAGCCAAGGAGCAGGCAGAGCATTATCACGCCAAGCTCAGCCTGATTCACGTCGTAGATTACCTGCCTCCCAGTTACATCGACGACTTTATTATGCCCAACGATAATCTAGAAGCCTCATTGATTGTACGCTCCAAAGAGCAGATCAAACGACTGGGAAAAGAGCTGAATGTCAGCGAAAAAAATCAGTGGGTTGAAATCGGCTCACCCAAAACGGAAATCATTCGTTTGAGCGAAAAAGAGCACGTCGATTTGATCATCGTCGGCAGCCACGGTCGCCAAGGCTTACAACTGCTGCTTGGCTCCACCGCCAATGCGGTACTGCACTCCGCTCCCTGCGATGTGCTCGCCGTACGCATCACCGAGTCCTAAAAAACACCCCAGTTACAGTCGTCCTTTGGTAAAACTGATCAACTGGCGACGCTGTTTTTTATTCGGCTTTTCATTCAAGCCACGGCCAACAGCCAAAATCTTGCGCTGTTCCGCTGCCGTTTGGCGGCGAGAAAGACTCTCGGCACTCTCTTCGTAAAGCAAAACCGCCACCTTGGCAGAGCCTCGTTTCGCCGACAGCTGCCGCACAGCAATCCAATACTCATCAAAACCGCGCCGAATCTTAAGCTCATCCCCCACCTGTACCATTTTTGCCGGTTTGCTTTTCTGACCGTTAATATGGACTTTACCGCCCTTAATCGCTTCTGAAGCCAGTGAACGAGTTTTAAAAAAGCGCGCCGCCCAAAGCCATTTATCAATACGTACTTGTAAGACCTGCTCAGAATCAGACATCTGTTTTACCACCCTCACACCTCTGCTACTGAATTGGAATGTTAATCGCTTAGAAGCCATCATGCCGTAAACCACCACACTCGGCCTTAACATAACCTTAAAACATTGTCAGAGTAAATTATGATTGACCTTCTACACTTCATCAGCATGAAAATCTTACAAAAGAGAGATTATTACCGCCAAGTCAGTAAAGCAAAAAATATTCGCCTCCGACCAAATCTATCTGGCTAGAAAACAAGCGGTTAAACTGGATTCCTCATTAGGTCAAATCCACTAAAACAATCACAGCCCTTTTGCCACAACGAATAGAATTCAATATGACCAGAAAAACCACTAAGAAACGCGCCGTCTTGATCCTAGATGGTCAAGCCAATGCCCTCTCCGTCGTACGCAGCTTAGGCAAACAAGGCGTGCCCATTTACCTCTCTGCCCCCGCCGAGTGTTACGCTCTGCACTCACGTTATTGTCAACAAACCTATCTCATCCCTGAGGGTGTGCCCTTGCTCAACTACTGGCACAAACTGCTGCTGGAAGACCCAGCAGAAGAATTGAAAGAGGCCATTCTCTTTCCCTGCAGCGACAAAGCCATTGAGTTTGTTATTGCTCATCAAGCCGAACTGGAACAGCACTACGTGCTCGAAGGCCAAAGCCTGCAATCACGCCAAGAGCTGCTGGACAAACAGCACACCCTGAGGGTTGCCAAACAGGCGGGCATTTCCATTCCCGAATTTTGGCAAGTCAACAAACAGCAAGACGTTATCGACATCATGCACGAGGTCAGTTATCCCGCCATTATCAAACCGATTCATTCCCACCTCTTTCAAGCCAAATTTGACGGCCAAAAATACCTTGCAGTACAGAATGCCCAAGAGCTGCTCGACAAAGCCAGTCGTGTCCTGAATGCCGGTTTGGAATTTATGATCAACGAATACATCCCCGGCCCCGACAGCCTGCTCTGTAGCTACTTCACCTATCATGACCAAGCCCAACAGCCGCTGTATCACTTTACCAAGCGGATCAAACGCCGCTATCCGGTCAACCACGGTGGAGCCACCTACCACGTCACCGAGTGGCAACCGGAAGTGGCCAAGCTAGGGCAAAAGCTGCTGCAACACATCCACTTCACTGGCCTATGTAACATGGAGTTCAAACGCGATCTGCGCGACGGCGAGCTAAAACTGATCGAAATCAACGCCCGTTTTGTCGCTTCACAAGAGCTGGTTTATCAGAGCGGCATGGACATCGCCAAAATCGTCTACCAATACCTTGATGGCCAGACTCCCGATAAAATCGAAGCGTATCAACAACACCTGCACCTCTGGATTCCAGATCGAGACTTCCACGCCTTTCGGCAACTGAAACAGCGTGGCGAACTGAGCTTTTTCGGCTGGCTGAAAAGTTTGGCGCATCGACAGGTGGTCAACTATTTTAAACTCTACGACCCCATGCCATGGGCGATCAAAGTCCGCGACGACCTCAGTTACATCGGCTCCCGCCTGCTGAAAAAAGCAGTGCAACTTACGGGAGGCAACCGTGCCGCAGATCCCAACGCCTGAGCTACAGAAACTGCTCAAAACCTTGCTCTTGGCCTACGACTGTGACACAGCACAAGCCGAAATTTTGAGCAGCGTTTTGAGCTGGAACAGCCAGATCAATCGCCCGACCCAAGGCGCTTGGCGGCTGCCGGTGTTGATCAATCGACTGCAAAAAGGCCGCATCACCACCCCCTGTCAACTGAACTTTGAGCAAAAAAGCCCCGCCTTGGGTTTGATGGACGGCAATAACGGCTTTGGCCAATACGTCAGCCATCACAGCATGTTAAAGGCCATTGAATTGGCAGAAACCCAAGGCGTGGGCGTGGTTGGCGTGCGCAACAGCAACTGGAACGGTTCAGGAGCCTATTACACCCAGTTGGCCGCTGAACGAGGCATGATCGGCATCAGTACCAGTAATTCAGTGCCTAAAGTCGCACCGTTTGGTGGCAACCAAGCGGTCTTTGGCACCAACCCGATGGCTTTTGGCGTTCCTCGTCGTGATGGCCGATCTATTCTGCTCGACATGGCCACCGCTGCCAGTGCCGGTTCCAGCATCAAACGCGCCATTGAAACCGGCGCTCAACTGCCCGCAGGCATCGCCGTCGATGCAGACGGTCAGCCCATCACCGATCCCAATGAGGTCAAAAACGGTACCGTTCTGCCCTTTGGTGGAGCCAAGGGTTATGGCCTATCACTGATGGTGGAGATCCTCAGCGCAGTGATTACCGGTGCGGGCATCTCCCACCAAGTGGCCTCCATGCACGACGATTTTGACCGCAATAGCAACAACGGCCACCTCTTTATCGCCTTGGACATTGGCCGTTTTATGCCGCTGGAACAGTACTACCAACGCCTTGAACACCTCAGCGATTTAATTCACGCCGCTGGCGGAAAAACCAACAACATTCCCGCACTGCCCGGC
>JAUZRS010000046.1 GCA_030950195.1 Gammaproteobacteria bacterium
CCCTACACTCCTGTCGGCGGCCAGAGATTGCTCTGCGCGCCGGAACGGCTACCGGAACTGCTGCCTGTGATGCAAAAAGCTCTGCTGCAATTTTGCCAGCAACAGAACATGACAGGGCTGCATTGGCTTTTTTGCACCGAAAACGAAAAAAACCAGTTTGAGCAGGTGGGGCTTTTCAGCCGTCTCGGTTGTCAGTACCACTGGACGAATCAAAACTACCAAAACTTCGACCACTACCTCTCTCACTTTGCCTCACGCAAACGCAAAAACATTCTTAAAGAACGGCGCAAAGTTAAAGAACAGGGCATCACCTTTCAACTCAAAACTGGCCACGATATGAGTTCAAGTGAGTGGCAGCAGGTGTACGATTTTTACAAAAACACCTTTGATGAAAAATACGGTACCGCCACATTAACCTTGGCCTTTTTTGAACACATTGGCCGTACTCTACCCGATAATATTTTGCTGATTTTTGCTCAACACGACGAGAAAAACGTCGCCGTGGCGATCTGCTTTCGGGATCAAACCAGCCTCTATGGACGTTATTGGGGCTGTTCGGAACAGTACGACAGCTTGCACTTTGAGACCTGTTATTACCAAGGACTCGACTACTGTATTGAACAAGGATTGCAGCGTTTTGAACCTGGTGCGCAAGGCACACATAAAATCAGTCGAGGCTTTTTGCCCACAAAAACCCACTCCGCTCACTGGATTGCACATCCCCAGTTTGACAACATCATTCGTCAACATGTGGAGCAGGAGACACAGATGATGCTGGCGGAGTGTGAAGGGTTGATGAAGAAGTCGCCGTTTAAATGCGGGTAATTTAAGCAAATGTGACCCTGATCACACATCAACTAAAATATCACTATATTATTAAATTCTAATGTAGTAATGTGACTGCCAACGTAATCAATTACAGGCACTCAAATCATGAACTCAAGCAAACGACTCTGTCAGCAAGCCCGCCAACTGTTACACAAAGGTGCAACGCTGCTCGACGTACGCGACCCAAACGAATACCAAGCGGGCGCACTGCCCAACGCAGTCAATCTGCCGCTGCGCTCCATGCCGATGGCCCTGGAACGCCTCGCCAACAACAAAGCGTATGTGATCTACTGCGGCACCGGAATGCGCAGCGCCCGCGCTCGTGAAATACTGCAAGCCTCCGGCTTCAACGACGTGCTGGATCTTGGTTCATATCAAACTCTACAACGCTGTTAATAGGAGCATCACCATGCAAAGCAAACAACTGTTTGACCCCAACAGCAGCACCTACAGCTACCTGATTTGGGATGAAAAAACCCAAGAGGCTGCCCTCATTGACTCCGTACGCGAGCAAGTGGAACGGGACAGCAAATTGATTCAAGAACTGGGTCTGAATCTGCATTTCTTGCTGGAAACCCACATTCACGCCGACCACGTCACAGGCGCTGGCGAGCTGCGAAAGCGTTTCGAGGCCAAAGTGGCCGTGCATCGCAACAGCCAAAGCACGTGCGCCGATCAACTGCTGGAGGAAGGCGACAGCCTCACGCTGGGCAAGCAGACGATCAACGTCTTGTACACTCCAGGTCACACCGACACCGACATCTGCTACCGGATCGAAGGCGCGGTGTTCACTGGCGACACCTTAATGATTCGCAGCAGTGGCCGCACCGATTTTCAGTCGGGCGATGCGGGAGCTGCGTACGACTCCATCACCAAAAAACTCTTCAGCCTAGAGGATAAAACCATCGTCTGGCCAGGGCACGACTACCAAGGCCTAACCCAGTCAAGCATCGGCGAAGAGAAACAACACAACCCTAGATTGGCAGGAAAAAGCCGTCAAGAGTACATCGAGATTATGGAAAGTATGGATCTACCTAAACCACGTCACATCGCCGAATCGGTACCAGGCAATCTGCGTTGTGGGATTGATAAGTCGTAAAACAATTTGGCAAAAAAGTGGCGTAACTTTTGAATTAATGAGCAGTCAGGGGTAAACAGAAGGGACAGTAAAAACCGTGCTAAACAGAAAACGCAGCATCGGCGACGGCATGTTGCTCTACGCCGTGCTGCTGATTTTACTGCTGACCTTGATGCCATACCAGTTTGTCTGGCCCGATCAGATTCAGTGGATGCTGATCGACACCGTTTCAGACGTGATTAAAAACCTGTTTCTGTTTCTCCCCATCGGTTTTTTATACGCCTTAGCGCACCCGCAATCGGCCAATACCCTCTACCTCAAAGCACTGCTGTTTGGTTTTTTGCTCAGTTGTTCTGTGGAGCTGTTGCAACTGCTGCTGCACAACCGCTACAGCACCGGCAGCGATGTGATCAGCAACACCCTCGGCAGCTTGATTGGCGTCTTTGCCTACCAAAAACTGCAAAAGCAGCTTAAAACAGACGATCTCAGTCGTCTGATGGCGCTGGAATACCCGCTGATGTTTGACATCTATCTGCTGACATTTTTGATCTGGCTTAATGGCAGTAACCTCAGCGAAGAGCCCTCCCGCTTGGCTCTGTTGCCTCTACTGGCTCTGCTCGGCGCACGTATTTTTGGCAGCTTACTCGCTTACCAAGCAACCCACACCCACCGTGCTCAACTGCGGCAGAAAACCTTTTTCATCACCCTGCTCTGGTTTGCCATTGCGGCGGTACCCGCCCTGTTTCAGAACCCCTACTGGACAAGCATGGTAATCTTGGCCGTGGCGTTTCTAGCCACGCAGCAGCTGCACCGTTTACAACTCAAACCCGCACCAGAACGGCGTTTTGAAATACGCACCTTAAAACCAGCCTTACCCATTTTACTGCTCTATCTTTTACTGCTCACCTTTTGGCCGCTGCATTTCAGCTCACAAGATTGGCACTTGCAATTGGTTTGGGCAGAAACATTGCCCTTCAGCGACGGCATTCAATTTCGCATTATCGAACTGTTTGTCGGATTTTCTCTATTGGGGTTTTTAATCTCTGAGTGTCATGGACGACAATCAATATCAGCGCTGCAACGAGTACTTTACCAACTCTCTTACTTGCTGCTCAGCCTGTTGACTCTGACTCTACTGCACGGCTTTCATCTCACTAAAACCGTACAAGGGGTTGAGCTGCTTATTTTCAGCGGTGGTTATCTCTCAGGTCTGATGCTCTACCAACTGCAACAGCAACGAATCAAAGCGGCTTTATAAGCTTACGGAGAGATCAAGGTCTCCTCAGAAAACCCATGACTTTCCAAAATACGCCGCAACCGTTTTAAGGCATCCATCTGAATCTGCCGCACACGCTCACGGGTCACCCCCAGCTCACGTCCCACCGCTTCCAAAGTCGCACGTTCATAGCCGTGTAGACCAAAACGACGAATCACCACCTCGCGCTGCTTCACTTCCAATTCCTGTAGCCAAGCCTCAATATTGCAGTGTACATTTTCACTTTGCAGCAATTCGGAAGGATCAGGGCTGTGCTCATCGGGAATCATGTCTAACAATAGGCAATCACCCTCTTTGCCCATCGGCACATCCACCGAGCTGACTCGATTTTGCAAACCCAACAGACGTTTTACGTCTTTAACTGGCCGATCCAACATCTGCGCAATCTCTTCCGCAGTCGGTTCATGCCCCAACTCTTGACGCAACACCCGCGCGCTGCGCAGATAGATGTTCATCTCTTTAATAATGTGGATTGGCAAACGGATGGTGCGGGTTTGATTCATCAAACCTCGTTCAATGGTTTGTCGAATCCACCACGTTGCGTAGGTGGAAAAACGAAACCCCCGTTCAGGATCAAATTTTTCTACAGCATGAATCAAACCCAAGTTGCCCTCTTCGATTAAATCCAACAAGGCCAAACCACGGTTCATGTATCGACGAGAAATTTTCACCACCAAACGCAGATTGCATTCGATCATTTTTTTACGCGCGGGTTCATCGCCTTTTTGCGCCAAACGCGAGTAATACTTCTCTTCATCAGCGCTCAAAAGGGGTGAGAATTCAATCTCTTTTAGATAGAGGCGCGTTGCATCGGCCTCCTGACGACTGGGTGCGTCGGGGTTTTTTACTGCTTGAGCTGCCGGTGCTTTTTTAGCCTTTGGCAAAACGCCGCTCCCTACTTTATCACTTACGTCACTCACTGTGATCATAACAACCTCCAGAGTAATTATGCCAATCGTGCGCTACTCACAGCACACAGCCAGCCAGCCAAAATTTAAAAACACTAAAACATTCTGTGCTCTCTTTTTTCTTGCTTACCCTTACAGACGTGGCAGATACAACTCTGGATCAACCGGCTTGCCCTTTTTGCGAATTTCAAAATGCAATATGGCTTGTTTTTTACCCGCTTGATGTCCCATCAAAGCAATCTTCTCACCCCGTTTCACCCTATCGCCTTCACTGACCAAAAGACGGTCATTACGCATATAACCACTTAAATAACCTGATTTATGACTGATGAGCAACATTTTTCCATAGCCTCGGACAAAATTAGAGACCATCACCACACCTTCAGCGGTACTGCGTATCACCTGTCCCTTTTCACCTGCTATTTCTACACTTGACACCAACTTATTTTGAGATTGAAATTTTTTGTTCACTTGACCATTCGTTGGCCAACTCCAATACACACCGTCTTTCAGCCCTGCCGCCAATTTTGGTACAACCGGTACAGCTGGTTTTTTATCCATCAAATGCTCAACATCAGCAACATGAACAGAATCCACCTTTAAAGGCGTACTGTCAAATCCTGACCCTTCCTCAATAGCGATGGCGCTGGTAATAACATCAGGTTCAGGCTCCAGCTCAGCAACGACCATTGAAACCGGTTTCTTTTCCGGCAAGACAAAGCCCGCCGGTCGATGCAATTTTAAACGCTGGCCAGGATAAATCGTGTAAGGCGCTTGCAACGCATTCCAAGCAATGACCTCTTTAAAATTCAAGCGATTACGCCAAGAAATGGAGTAAACCGAATCGCCACGTTCAACAACATACACCGCCGGATCAAACCGATCATCCAAAAAAGGCTTCAGCTCACACCCCGCCAATAATAAACTCAGCGCAACCGCTATTATTTTTATCAAACTCATGTTTGACCTTTACATTTTAAGGATGAAGTAACCCATAATTAGCAACAACACCAGACCCCAGCCGATCCACTCAATGTATTTACGAATCATCGGCTCGACTTTAGGCCCCAACCACGCCACCAATTGCGCTACCAGAAAAAAGCGCGCACCGCGACCCACAATCGAAGCCAAGACAAACGGCAACAGAGCCAAAGAGAGCGCCCCAGCAGCAATGGTAAAGAGCTTATAAGGCAACGGTGAAAAACCGGCTAAAAAAATCACCCAAAAACCCCATTCGGCAAACCACACGTTCACCTGTTGATAACGATCCCAATAGCCGTATTGGTGCAACAGAGGCTCCAAAGCCTCAAAAGCATAATAGCCAATCAGGTAACCAAACAAACCACCCAAAACCGAAAAAATTGTCGTCAGAGCCGCCAAGCGCCAACTGTTCTGCGGCTTTTTCACCACCATCGGAATCAACATCACATCCGGAGGAATAGGAAAAAAAGAAGACTCCATGAAACTCAAACCGGCTAAATAACGCGGCGCATGACGATGCCCCGCCCAATTCAAGACCTTCTCATACAGGCTGGTAAAAATATTCATGCAAACGTCCTTTCTGTTATCAAATCATGAGTTTCATTCTACCTCATCGCAGGCTAAAAAAAGGTTAAATAAAACCCTCCAGCAATGGCACAAACCTCACCGACTCCAACGCTTGTCGATGAACGCCTTTTGCATCCTTGCTTAATAACATCAAGACTTGCTCTCTACCCTGCTTGCCCACCGGCAGCACCAAACGCCCCTGAGGTCGTAATTGCTCTAACAAAGCATCCGGTACGGTCTCTGCCGCAGCGGTCACCATAATGGCATCAAACGGCGCTTCTTCTAACCAACCCCACCCGCCATCGGCATGAGCGAGATGGATATTACAATACCCCAAGGCCTTAAAGCGCAACCGTGCTTGCGCCAACAACGGCTCAATGCGTTCAACACTGAAGACCTCTTCGACCAAGTGAGAGAGAATCGCCGTTTGATAACCCGAGCCAGTACCCACTTCCAGAACTCGCTGCGGACTTCCCGCTGCCAACAACAGCTCCGTCATGCGCGCCACCACATAAGGTTGTGAGAGGGTTTGCCCATTGCCGATGGGCAGAGCGGTATCTTCATAACTTCGACTGGCCAACGCCTCATCCACAAACAGATGGCGCGGCACCGAAGCCATTGTCTTCAATACTTTTTCATCCGTAATGCCCCGCTCTCGCAAACGCAGCAGCAAACGGTTGCGGGTGCGCTGCGAGGTCATGCCGATGCCTTGAATCTGCTGCGGAGTCACGGCTCTCACACTTTCGCCACCCACTGCTGAAGCTCACTGATAAAGGCGTGCTGAGTCATATCCACCTGCAAGGGTGTAATGGAAACAAAACCCCGACTGAGCGCATAAAAATCAGTCCCAGCGCCCGCATCTTGCTCCGCACCAGGAGGGCCGATCCAATAACAACGCCCACCACGGGGGTCTCTGTTTGCCACAATGGGTTCCGACTTATGCCGACTGCCCAAGCGAGTCACCTGCATACCCGCCAACTCACTCCAAGGAAGATCTGGCACGTTAACGTTCAAAATCGTATCAACAGGCAAAGGGTGCTGTTGCAACTGCAATAACAGCTTTTTGATCACGATTACGGACGTGGCCAGATGTTTAGGTTGAAAAGAAACATTGGAGACCGCAATCGCCGGATAACCGAGAAAACGCCCCTCCATCGCAGCGGCCACCGTGCCTGAATAATGCACATCATCACCCAGATTGGCACCGTGATTGATGCCCGAGATCACCATATCCGGCTCATATTCCAACAAACCATTAATGGCCAGATGGACACAATCGGTCGGCGTACCGTCCACCGCACGGTAAATCCCCTCTTCGTTTACCACTCGAATCGGATAACTGAGCGTTAAGGAGTGGCTGGCACCGCTGCGATCACGGTCGGGAGCCACCACCGTCACCTCAGCATGAGCACTTAAACCCTCAGCCAAAGCGCGCAAACCCGCCGCCTGATAACCGTCGTCGTTACTGAGTAAAATACGCATGAAATTTAGGCTCGCAATCAATTTAGCAGAGCCGATATAATACGTCGAATGACTCACCTAAGCCATCACCAACCCATGAAAACAGAGCGTAACCTCAGCCAAGCAGACCTTGAGCTGTTTCGCACCACTGTCGGTACCGTAATTCCACTGAAAAACCGTCCAGCAGCGCCCAGCAGGAAAAAACCACTGCCACTGCTGCGCAAACAGCACAGTAACGAAATGGAAATCTTGCCCGACCGGCTTTCAGATCATTACCAGCCCATTGAACAAGGCGATGAACAGCTCAGTTTTGCCCGCTCAGGCCTGCAAAAAGCCACCCTAAAAAAGCTCAAAAAAGGACACTATCGCATCGAGGATCGACTGGATCTGCACGGCTACCGCCGACAGGAAGCCCGTCAAATTTTACAAGAATTTCTGCACTACGCGCACAAAAACAGCTATCGCTGCTTTATATTAATTCACGGCAAAGGGCGCAGCTCCAAAGAACAGGGGCCGATCCTAAAACCGCTCGTGGCCAGTTGGTTACAACAAAGCGAGGCCGTCTTAGCCTATGCGAGCACCCGCCAAAAAGACGGTGGATCAGGCGCTCTTTATGTGCTGCTGCGCCGCGCCGATAAAGAGTGGTAAAACAGCTTTAACGCAAGACCCGCCCAATCACATTCAATAACTTATCCGGATTAAACGGCTTAACGATCCAGCCTGTCGCCCCAGCCGCTTTTCCTTCCTGCTTTTTACCGTCGGAAGACTCCGTGGTCAACATCAGCAAAGGGGTAAAACGGTACTCAGAGAGACCGCGTAAGGATTTGATCAACTTAATGCCGTCCATCACCGGCATATTGATGTCCGTCACCACCAGATCAAATTTTTTGCTGCGCGCCATATCCAACCCCTCTTGACCGTTCGCCGCCTCTGTCACCTCATAACCGGCACTTTTCAATGTAAATGAAACCATCTGCCGTAAAGAAGCAGAATCATCAACCGCCAAAATCTTAGCCATGCGTTATCCCCTTAACATCCTAAAAACAATCCAGTATTAACCCAAAAGTAAAGCACCTAATCCGTGCCACTATGACTTTATCGCCTGATCAGAGCAGAAATTGAGACAATTTATCCAGATAATTGTGTTACCCGAGATCCGATAGCATCACGCCAAGCAAAGTGCATTCCATCTTTAAAAAAACAGACAACCGAACAAGGCCTTACCAGCCCAATCAAGGCGAAATAAAGCACTAGTAAAAAAAAACCAAACTGCTTACACTGAAAGAAAATCATGCCAGGAATGACACCTCAATTATGTTTGGAAATTGGTTCGCCCCTAAATGGAAACAACGCAACGTCCGCGCCCGTCTCAGTGCGGTAAAAAATCTATCCAATAACGCAGAACAGCAACAGATACTGCAACAATTGGCACTGCAAGACCCCGATGCGACGGTGCGTCACGCCGCTCAACAGCAACTCAACGCCCCCTCTCTGTTGCTGCAAATCAGCCAGCAAGACAGCGATGCCAATAATCGAGATGCCGCCCAACAGCGTCTCCACCAGCACCTCTGTGAGCAGCCTTTTGAGGCCAGCAGTCTTAAACTGCTCGCAGAGCAAACCCCAGCCAGCTTGTTAAAACTGGCTCAAGAAGCTCAACAGATCGAGCTTTGCCAAGCGGCCCTGCAACGCCTGAACGACGAAGAGCAGCTAAGCGAACTGACTTTAACGGCACGTTTCAGTCAAATTCGCCAACAGGCAGCGGCACGCATTCAGCAGCCCGCACGATTAGAAACCCTGATCAAAACCAGCAAAAGCCGTGATAAAAAAGTCCACCAGCAGCTCAAACAACGCCTCAAACAGCTCAAAGAACAAGAACAACAACAACACGCTGAGCAACAGCTGCGCCTAGAACTTTGCCAAGAGCTGGAAAATCACAGTGCCACAACCTACTCCAACGTCTACCCATCCAAACTGGAAAAAATCGTACGCCACTGGCAACGTCTGGAACGTCCGGCCAACGATGACCTGCAAACGCGCTTCAAACAGGCACAACAGGCCTGCCTAGAACGAATACAGCAACAGCAACATCTTGCCGAACAAGCAGACAAAGCACGTGACCTTGCACAGAAAAACCGGCAACAACAGAAACATGAGCAGGTACAACTCGCTCAACAAAAACAGCAACAACAACAAACACAACAACAATACGAAGCGCAACGCGAACGGAAAAAAAACCAACAGCAACAGAAACACACACAACTAAGCGATAAATTACAGCAATTGGCACACGCTCTGGAAGCCGGTAATTTGGCACAGAGCAATCAACGTCACAAAGAGATCGAGCGTCTCAACCGAGAGTTAGGTTCTGCTGTTACAAAAGCAGAACAGCAACAGTTTCAGCAACTGAATGCTCGTCACCAAGAGTTGCGCGATTGGCAAGGGTTTGCCACCACCCCCAAAAAAGAGTCTCTCTGCCAACAGATGGAAGCCTTGATCGAAATTGACCTGCCTGCGGATGAGTTAGCAGAGCAAATCAATAGCCTACAAACGCAATGGAAAAAACTCGGCGCTTCCGACCCAAAAACATCACAGCCGCTCTGGTTGCGTTTTAAAGGCGCTGCCGACCAAGCCTACGAACCGTGCAAAACACACTTTGCTCAGCAACAGCAACAGCGCCAACAAAACCTCAAAAAACGCCAGCAACTCTGCGAACAACTGCAACAATTCATCCAGCAAAACCGTGAAAATGAGCAAGCAACGGATTGGCAAGTGATTGAAAAAGTCATTCGCGTTGCCAAACAGGAGTGGAGCAACTACCGTGAAGTGCAGCGAGGTAGGGCCAAGAACAGTCAAATTCGTTTTAATAAACTGCTCAAAATCCTCCAAGATCAGCTGGACAGCGAACGTGAAAAAAACACCGAGCTAAAACAGAAGATCGTCGAACGCGCCCAACAACTGATCGAACAAGAAAATCTAAGCGACGCGATGCAAGAAGCCAAACAACTGCAAAAAAAATGGCAAGCCATCGGCACCACCTTCTACAAACAAGATCGCCAACTGTGGAAACAGTTTCGCAGCGCTTGTGACGCCATTTTTGCCCGCAAAGATCAGCAGAACGCCGCCGAGCAAGCCCTGCTAACACAACACCAACAACAGGCCGAAGAGCTGATTGCCACACTGGAACAACTCAGCCAAGAACAGACCCCAGCCAACAGCGGCCTAAGCAAAATGCAACAGCTGCAACAACAGTTTGACGATCTCGGTGAGCTGCCCAAGGCCGCCATAACACCACTGCAACAACGCTTTGAAAATGCTCAACAGGCCTACCAACACTGTTGTCTTCAGCAGCAACAGCAGCAACTCATCCAACAACAACAGCAACTACGTCAACAAGCGCAACTCTGCCAACAACTGGAACAGATCAACAGCCCTGTCAACAAACAGGAGCTGCTGCAAGACTTAATCCAGCAGTGGCAAAATCAACACGGCAACGAAAGCATTCTCAATAAACGCTTTCAACACGCTGTGACCAGCTGCCAAAACAGTCATGAAGAGCAGCTACAACAGCAGTCTCAAACCCTCACCCCTCAACGCCAACAACTCTGTATCCAGTTGGAGATTTTACTGGGCGTTGATTCACCAACAGAAGACCAAGCACTGCGTATGCAATATCAAGTCAATCGCCTCTCTCAAGGGTTAAACCAAAAAAGCCACAACCCACTCTCAAACCAACAACAATTGGAAGAACAGTGGTTCTGTCTAGGCCCCCTTACTGACCCAGAGAGCCTGAAATTGGAGCGGCGTTTTCAGCACGCTTTGCAAGCCGCTTCACAATCCCCAGCCGCCTAAAATGAGAGCCGCCCCATCACTTCTGCTGATGTTCACACTGATTATCAGCGGCGCATCACAGGCAAAAACCGAGCACGTTGTGGAGAGTGAAGTCATGCAGTGGCAGCGATTTCAGCAGCAGCACACCCTCAGCTGCCAACTCGTTTACAGCCAACTGAGAAAAATACACAATCCAACAGCAGGAGTGATTAAGCACGCTCCCCATCGCATCGGCGATGCTGTCAAAAAAAATGATCTACTGATCACCTTTGATAACAGCCTGCTGAAACTCCAGCTGCAAAAAACAGAGATTGCCCACCAGCAAGCGTTATGGCAACGTGATCGCAATAAAAAATTATTCGAACAAAAAGCCCTCTCTGTCAGCGAGTTAAATCAGGCGCAAACCACCCTCGACAGCGCCTTGATCGACAAACGAACGGTGCAAACACAGCTCTCGCAACAGACCTTGTATGCCCCCTTTGATGCCGTCATCAGCCAGCGGTTGATCAATGCCGGTGACAGCGTAGCGGCTCACACGCACCTTTTAAGCCTTGTCGCCCCCGACTCGCTACAGATAAGCGCCAACGTTGACGAAACACTCTTTATGCAGCTCAAACTCAAACAGACGGTGCAGATCCAGTTGGCTGGGGCGAAACAGAGCAGCGGTTATATCAGTCGCATTCACCCCAGTTTGAATTCCAACCAGCAAGGTACCATTGAAGTGCGTTTTACTCATTTACCAGACAACCTGTTTTCAGGCCAGCATTGCCAACTGCAATTCAAGATCGAACATGAACCCATGCTCTCCGTACCGCTACAGGCGCTGCGCCACGACCGCCAAGGCGCGTATCTGTGGAGCATAAATCAACAGCATAAAACAGCACGCCAACAAGTAAAAACTGGGCGTTACTTTGCGGAGCGAGTTGAAATTAAAGCCGGATTAAAATCAGGGCAACGGGTTGTTATCAACGGTTTTCCTGGCCTAAAAAAAGCTCAAAAGGTGCTCGATATACAGAAAACTCAAATCATAAAAGCACCGTCCGATAGGTCAATCAAGGAGAGATGACAATGATTGATGACCCAAATTACCACGACAAACTCAGAGGCCTGCACCAAGAGTACGCGGTCAAACTGCCAAAAAAAATCTCTCAAATCATTTCCACTTGGGAGAGACTCAACAAACACCCTGCTCTGGACGATCTGCACCAACTCAAATACGCCGTCCACGAACTCTCTGGCTCCACCGCCATTTTTGGCTTTAACGCCGTTTCCGGCATTACCCGTCAACTGGATGCCTGCCTTGACGGTTATGATGAGCGTCCGCCGTTTTTCAACCACCAACAATTGATGATGATTGATCATTTTATCGAACAGCTCAAAAGTGCCGCCGAACGCCCCTTTCAAGCCCCATCATCGGGCCGGTATTCAAGCGTATCCGCTATTGATGGCGATACCCGTGTGGTTATCATCAAAGACAACAGCAAATTAGATGAAAACTTAGCTCACGACTTAAGCCACTACGGTTATAAAATCGAAATTCTGGATGCTCTGCCCAAACTGCTGCAACGTGCCTCTCAGGTAAGCATCAACCTCATTGTCTTGATTGAACCGGACGAGACGGAGCTACAACAGTTACAACTGCATCAGCAGCAAACGATGCAGACAATTCCTCTGGTCTGTATCTCCAGCAAAGACGATTTTAATCATCGTCTGCAAGCGGTACGTGCTGGGGCTTATGCTTATTTTGTTAAACCGGTGGATCTGTTTCAGCTCAGCGAGTGCATCAATGAACTCACCAGTGAATCCGACCTGCACTCCTACCGAATCATGGTGGTAGACGATGATCTGTGCAGTGTTCACCACACCGCCACGATGTTGGAGATGGCCGGCATCGAAACCCATGTGGTGACACAACCGGAAACCATTTTGGAACATTTAAATGAGTTTCAACCCGAACTGATCCTAATGGATCTTTATATGCCCAGTTGCAACGGAATCGAACTGGCTTCCATTATTCGTCAACAGCCGACCTACAGCGGCACCTCCATTGTCTTTTACTCCGTAGAGACCGCCATTCACCGCCACATCGAAGCGATTCATGCGGGAGGAGATGATTTTTTAATCAAACCAATGGATGGCGAGCATCTGATGGCCGATCTGGTTGCCCGCGTCCAGCGTGCGCGCAGCAACCGCAGTATTATGATACGCGACAGCCTCACAGGGCTGCTCTCGCACTCGGTTTTTCACGATCAATTGGGGAGAGAATTAGCCCGTTGCCAACGTCATCAAGGTACGCTCAGTTACGTCTTAATCGACCTAGATCACTTCAAACAAGTCAATGACAAACACGGACATGGAATCGGTGACCGTATTCTACGCACCCTATCCCGACTACTGGAAAAACGCCTGCGGCACAACGATCTGATCGGTCGTTACGGCGGCGATGAGTTCGCCCTGATTTTGCAAGATGTAGACCTGAAAGCAGCGCAGATCATCGTTGATGACGTTCGCCACAGTTTTGGCCAGTTGGCACACAACAACGATCAACAGCCGTTGCAAATCACCTTCAGCGCAGGCATTGCCACCTACCCGAGACAACAGAGTCTCGCCAGCCTCTGCAACAGCGCCGACAAAGCACTGCATGAAGCCAAACACCAAGGCCGTAATCGAGTTGTCGCCTTTCACCAACCCGTGGATTATGTCAATCCTCACTGATGTAATGTGAGCCAACCCACATTACTTCCCTCATCCACCTCATTTTTCGCTAAAATACCTCTTTTATCCATTGGGGTTACAAGGTGCAGATTCATCTCAAAGCAATCGGCTGTCGTCTGAATGAAGCCGAGTTGGAAGGCTGGGCGCGGGAGTTTAAGGCCGATGGCCACCAAGTGGTCAACGACGCTAACGAGGCCGACCTGATGGTCTTCAACAGCTGTGCCGTGACCCAACAGGCGGTACGTAAATCCCGTCAATACATCAAACGCATCCAACGTGACAACCCCACGGCCAAAATCATCATGAGCGGCTGTTACGCCTCTCTCAATTCCGAAGAGGCGGCGGGTGCCTTGGGCGTGGATCTGGTGGTGGAAAACAAACAGAAAGATCAGCTGGTAAAAATCGCCACCCAAGAGCTGAACCTGCCCGTGATGCCACAAGCAGCCACGGAACCAGGCGAAAGCAGCCTTTTCCAACGGGGTCGCCAACGGGCGTTTATCAAAATTCAAGACGGCTGCCGCTACCGCTGCACGTTTTGCATCGTCACCGTTGCGCGGGGAGATGAGCGCAGCCGCACCCTTGAAGAGATCGTGGCAGAGATCAATGACTTCCATCAGCAAGGCATTCAAGAGATCGCCCTAACCGGCGTGCATGTGGGCGGTTACGGCTCCGACCTCGACAGCACTCTGTATCAACTGTTAGAGACGATTCTCCGCGAGACCGACATGCCACGCATCCGTCTGGCCTCCGTGGAGCCGTGGGATCTGCCAGAACACTTTTTTGAGCTGTTCAAAAACCCACGACTAATGCCCCACATGCACTTGCCCCTGCAAAGTGGCACCAACTCTGTGCTGCGACGCATGGCGCGCCGCTGCAAAACCGCCGATTTTAAGGCATTGGTGGAACAAGCCAGAGCCACCGTGCCCAACTTCAACATCACCTCTGACATCATTGTCGGCTTTCCTGGCGAAACAGAACAGGAATGGCAAGAGAGTTTGGCCTTTATTCAGGAGGTCGGTTTTGGCCATCTGCACATCTTCAGCTACTCACCGCGCAGCGGCACAAAAGCCGCCACGCTCGCCAATCCGATCCCTGAAAAGGTCAAAAAAGAGCGCAGCAAAATTTTGCATCAATTAGCTCAAGAGATGAAACTCAAAACTCTAGCAGGTTATGTCGGTCATCAAGTGGAAGTGCTGTGGGAAGGCGAAGGAAAAATCCAAGCAGACGGCAAAAAACGCTACTGGGGTTACGCTCCCAACTATCTTCGCGTGGCCATTGATGTTGATCCTGAACAGAAAATGAGCAACCAGATTACGGCTGTGACGTTGAAGTCCGTTGATCTTGAAGGTGAATGTTTATTAGCTCACTGATGTTACGCAGTGAGTAAGAAACCAAGAGAATCTCAACCCACGTCATTCTCACGTAGGCGAGAATCCACATGAACCTATGACAAGCCCCTATGGATTCCCGCCTTCGCGGGAATGACGAGCGAAAAATACCCCCTAACCCAGAACCTCTCTTCCACTAAAGAGTGGTAAATTAAGTCGTGTTGTTTGAGTTTTGTGGTGAATGGTCTTGTCTCGTCTGAGCAACATCAGTTAGCTCAATCTGATTAAATAGGAAATGTGATGACTCTATGTTCATCGCGTCATTCATCACATTGTTAGGAAAAAGAAATCGGTTTATACTTACCCTCATTGAAACCACATCAAATAAATAAGAATATTATTATAAAGCATTGATCCTACTTAGGATTAAGCTGACTTAATCAACAGATAACGATTGACGAGTCAATTTTTTGGCGGTAGATTTCAGCCATATAAAAAAACGAGCCATCTCCTTGATCTTCATAAAACAGAACTTGCCTAAGCTATTTTTCCTCAGCATCGTCATGCTGCTTGCCAGTAGCTTCACCGCCTACGCGGCCCCCCAAGAGAACCCGCTAGCCTATCTGCAAGACTCTGAAAACCTTAGTATTATAGAAATTTCCTCTCTGGAAGAACATGCCTTCAGCCAGATCAATACAGGGCAAGCATTAAACCTCGGTTACAACCAAGATCGGCACTGGCTCAAAGTCAATCTGGCTGCGGGTGGGTGGTTTATTGAGATCGCTTCCCCTCTGCTGGACAGCGTTATCCTCTACCAACAGAATCAAACAGGCCAATTCACAGCGCGTCACGCGGGCGATAATCTGCCTCGCAGCGAGCAATTCAACTTTAAAAACCCTCTATTTTACATCGAAGCCAACACACCCCGTCAGCTCTTTCTGCGCATCGAAAGCTCGGGCAGTGTGCAGATCCCTCTGCATATCTACACTCCCGAACAGTTTGCCGAATACAAGCCCAGTGAAGAGTACCTTTTTGGCCTCTACTACGGCGTGATGCTGGTGATGGTGCTGTTCAACTTTTTTCTGTTTCTGTTTGTCCGAGACAAAGAGTACCTTTTTTATGTGCTCTACATCGGCAGCTACATTTTTCTGCAAGCCAGCCTCAACGGTTACGGCGCACAATACCTCTGGCCTAATGCACTCGAATGGATCAAAAATGCGCCGGTATTTTTAATCAACGCTGTTATTTTAAGCGCCATTATTTTCAGCCAACGCTTTCTCAAAACCGCCCTACTCGCTCCACGCCTCAACCGTCTGCTCAACTTCGTTAATGTTGGCGCACTGTTCGGTCTGCTACTCGCCTTTATCGCCCCCTACTACTGGGCAATTCAATACGCCAACGGTTTGGGGCTGATTATGGCTTTAGCCGCACTCAGCAGCGGCATCTACATGTTGCTGCACGGTTATCGTTCCGCGCGTTATTTTGTCATCGCTTGGCTCGCGTTTTTAATCGGTGTGTTTGTCACGGCTCTGATGTACCTCGGTGTTTTACCTTATTCGCCTCTGAACGCCTACGCCATGCAGATCGGCTCTGCACTGGAAGTCGTGCTGCTCTCCATTGCGCTCGCAGATCGCATCAGCACCCTGAGAGCAAAAAAAGAGCTGGCGGAAAACCTCAATCGCAACTTGAAACAGAAAAACAGTGAACTGGCGAATCTCGCCTCACACGACGGCCTTACCGGTCTGTTTAATCGCAACACCTTTATGCAACAACTGACCTTGTTAATGGCCAATGCCCAACGTTACGAACACCCACTGACCCTAATAATGATCGACTTGGATCACTTCAAACCGGTCAACGATCTCTACGGTCATCAAATGGGCGATGCGGTGTTACAACAGGTTGCACAGGTATTAGAAAAGAATAAACGCGCGTCCGATATGGCAGCACGTTACGGTGGAGAGGAGTTTATTCTGTTACTGCCCTACGCAGACTGCCAACTGGCCTGCACCGTCGCCGAACGAATTCGACTGCAACTGCAACAAATTCATTTTGAACAGCACCCTAAACTAAACATCAGCGCCAGTTTTGGTGTTGCTTGCCACGATCCAAAAATAGACCGTAACATCGAAGACCTAATTGAACGCGCTGACGTTGGCCTCTATCAAGCCAAACATCAAGGCCGTAATCGGGTTTGTATTCAGGCAGC
>JAUZRS010000047.1 GCA_030950195.1 Gammaproteobacteria bacterium
ATTGTTCAAACGATGCAAAATCTCACCGCTGCTGGCAGCAACAAAATAAAGCCAACGACTGCCCAGCGTGGGATGAACATCCACTCGATAAGTCAGACGGGGGGGGGTATCGCCGTAAATCACCTGTTCAAGCTTAATCTGCCACGCCTTAGCAATCCCCAGGTCAGCCAAAACACGTTCTTTCACCTCTTGCTCAGAGAGTTGAACGCGGCGGGGTGCGGTGACAAACGAAGGCTGATAACGACCGTTAAAATAGAACACTCGATCCAGCGCATCGAGATGCACCACCAACTGCTTACCCCACACCGGCACACCGTGATGCAACTGTTGAAAGTGCAGATGACGATTGCCCAACGCATCCGTGCTGCTTCGCAGCAGCAGCAACTCCTGCTCGGGCTGATGCAGCTTTAACAGCTCCCGAAACTCACCTAAAAAACGCCGCGCCACGGTTTCAGCGTTGTCTTTTTTGCTTATGTTGGTTTTGTTTGCCGCAGGCAGTAAAAAACGCAACGCCGTCGGCGTGCCGTTGTCTGGATTAAAATGCGCCTGATTCACCCCCCCACTGAACTGCGCCAAGCGCGCCAAACTTCTCTGCTGCACTGGGGTTATTTTTGGCTCAGGAGGTTGAAAGAGACTCGATCTCAACTGCTGGGTAAGTTGAGCGTGATTGACTTTGGTCGGGCGTTTTCTGCGCTGATTGATCGATGATATGGGTAAAACGGCAGCTGACTCTAGCAACTCCGCTGCCCACGGTGCGGTATCAATGGACAATACCTCCGGCATGGCCTGTAGATGAGAACAGCCCAGCAACAACCCCAATAACAAACCCGCTCTGTAATCCATCCCAACCCCTCCTGTTTTTCAGAGGAGAGGTGCAACTTCTTCGCCAGAGAGCAAATTGTAGTGGTCAAGTAAATGTGGAGCGGATTGGGAGAGGCTTCCTTTTACCTCTTGAAACACCCCGAATCGCCACCGCCTGCAAAGGGTCATCAGGCCAATAATGTTTTGGATAACGCCCTTTCAACTCTTTTTTCACTTCATGATAGGTCGTCGCCCAAAATCCCGCCAGATCTTGGGTCAACTGCACCGCTCTGGATGCCGGTGACAGTAACTCGATTTTCAATGCCACTTGGCCATTGGCAATTGTTGGTGTCTCCAACAGACCAAACAGCTCCTGAATCCGCGCCGATAACATGGGCGGTTGCTGGCGATAATCAATTTTAATCTGTGAGCCACTCGGCACCTGAAAGGTCGCTGGAGCCATTTTTTGCACTGCGTGCTGTTGCGGCCAATCCAGCTGTGCTAACAAAATCTCCTCCAGATTCAAACTCTTCAACTGCTCCAAACGGCTCATGCCCGCTAAATAAGGAGCCAACCAGCGTTCCAGCGTTTCCAACAAGGCCACATCCGAGCAATCGAGCCACTTTTTTTGATCCAACTGAAACAGAAAGTTCAGCCGCCCTTGCAGCAACCTCGCCCCCTTTTGCCACGGCAGACACGCCAGCCCCAAGGAGCGAATGCCCGCCAACAACCCCAAAAGCTGCAACGCCTCTGGCACCGGCTGCAACGGCTTTTGCGCCAATACCAGCGCCCCCAAACGGCGCACCGTCATCGCCTCCACCCGCCGTTGCGTGGCCGACCAACGCACCGACGGCTCCGTGACGATCTGCTCAGAAAAATGCGTTTCCAATTCCAGCAAAGCCAAAGGCGCGGCAATCTGAACGTACGGCTCTTTGGCCGCCGCCGAAAGCTGAGCTATCGCCAAATAAGGCTGAGCCAACAAGCTCGCGCTGGGGTGCAGCAACGCCCCACCACCGCCACTCAAGCGATACGAACCGTCACGCTGACCGCGCAATTGAGCAATGCGATCGGGGTAGGCCACAGCCAATAAAAGCCCCAATTGATCCACCGGCTGGAATTGCAGCTCAACCCGCAACGCCGTTGCCCAACGACGCGCTGCCTCCAACACCGCTTTCAACGCCACTCGATTCGCCCCTGTTTTCAGGGGGCGACGCTGCGAATAGGCCTGCAACAGCGCCAAACGCGGCGCTAATTCCACCTCGCCCCGCTGAACAAACACATCCCGCTCCGACAGCAACGCCGCCACCGCACAGGCCAGCCCCGCCAAACCCAGCGGCTGCGCGACAATCATCATCTGCGCCAAACGCGGATGCGCTGCCATGCGCATCATTTCGCACCCATGATCCGTAATCCGTCCCTTTTGCAACGCGCCCAACTCCGCCAACAACTGCTCTGCTTGCGCCAAAGCACCGTTGGGCGGGGCATCCAACCAACTCAATTCAGCGGCGGAACTGCCCCACTGCGCCAGCTCCAAAGCCAAGGGAGCCAGGTCCGCCTGCAACATCTCGGCGCTCTCCTGCTGCGGCAATCGGCCTTGCAACTCCTGCGGCCAAAGGCGATAACAACGGCCCGCTTCCAGCCGCCCCGCTCGCCCACGGCGCTGCTCTGCTGCTGCTTGTGACACCCGCACGGTCTGCAAACGGCTCATGCCACTGCGCGGCTCAAAGGCAGGCACCCGTTTGTAACCGCAATCCAGCACCACCCGCACCCCTTCGATGGTCAAGCTGGTCTCCGCCAAGGTAGTGGCCAAGACGATTTTGCGCTCGCCCTCCGTGGCGACCTGAATGGCACGATCCTGCTCCGCTGTGCTCAGGTTGGCATAAAGCGGCAACACCACCACGCTGGCATCCTCAATCTGCGCCAGCAATCGCTGTTGCAGGGTGCGAATCTCTGCTACTCCCGGCAGAAACAGCAGCAGACTGCCCGTCTCCGTAGCCAAAATCTGCATCACCACGTTGGCCACAAAGCTCGCTTCATAAGCCAGTACTTTGGCAGGCGGCGGCACATAATGCAGCTCGACGGGATAACAGCGCCCTTCGGAGGCGAGCGCCACACAATCGGGCAGCAGATTGGCCAAGGCCATGCCTTGCAAAGTAGCGGACATCACCAATAGACGCAGATCCTCCCGTAACACCCCTTGCGACTCCAAGCAGAGCGCCAAACCCAAATCGGCGTGCAGACTGCGTTCGTGAAACTCATCGAAGATCACCAGCCCCACCCCTTTCAGTTCAGGGTCGTTCTGTAACATGCGGGTCAAAATGCCCTCGGTGATCACCTCAATGCGCGTTTTCGAGCCAATGCGATGCTCACCGCGCATTCGATACCCGACCTGTTCACCGAGCGACTCACCCAGCAACATCGCCATCCGCCGTGCCGCAGCGCGTGCAGCCAAGCGACGCGGCTCCAGCAGCAGAATTTTCTGCCCCGCCAACCACGGCGCATCCAGCAGCGCCAACGGTACCAAGGTGGTATTGCCTGCGCCCGGCGGCGCTTGTAAAATGGCGTTGCTGTGCTCTGCCAAAGCGCGGCGCAGTTGCGGTAGAATGGCTTCGACTGGTAAATGGCTTGATGTTTTGATCTTCAATCCCCTATTAAATCCAAACCCATTTTTTACTCAAGAGTCCTTAATGTCCAATAACAACAGCATGGTCCAAATCGGCTTGATCTTTTTCGTCATGGTGGTGATCTCCATGGGGATCAAAACCTTTCAAGATGCGCCACCCTTAAGCCATGCACTCGACAGCCTCAACGACATGCCCACTCCAGAACTGAAACTGGAACACAGCAACGGTGAAGTCATGGATATCAACAGCCTGAAAGGCAAAGTGGTGATGGTTAATTTTTGGGCCAGTTGGTGCCCGCCCTGCAAACGTGAAATGGCTTCATTAGAGCGACTCTACCAAAACAGTGGCCAAGCGTTTGAATTGCTGGCGGTGAACGTCGGTGAAGATCGCGCCACCGTGCTGCCTTTTTTACAAGGTTTAAACCCCTCACCTCATTTTTCCATTCTGTTTGATTATCAAAAAGAAGCCTCCAACGCTTGGCAAATCCGTAACCTGCCCACCACCTTTATTCTCGATGCAAACGGCAAGATACGTTACAAAGCGGTGGGCGAACGTCAATTTGATCACCCTTATATTCAAGACATCATTACTGAATTAAGTGATCCTGACTGCTGTAACACCCTGACCGAAAAAAACTATTCTGATCTGCCTCGATGATGGGGAAAACCTCCACTAAGCAAAATAAGATTGACACAATAGAACACCATCACTTATATTTTATTCGGCTCGTTGAAACTTTTTAGAAAAAAAGTGGACAAATACAAACACATACGAATGAACAACGTATGTTTAACCCTAGTTAAAAAATAACAGAGAGTAAGATTTAATATGAATAAATACCTTATTGGTCGCAGTATGCAGATTTTTTTCTTGCTAATGTCAGTGATCATCTGGCTGGGAATTTGGTTAACAGGCTTTGATGTGGTTCACTGGGTACTCTATCTACCAGCGGTCTTTTTTGTCTTTGCTGGTGTCACCCGTATTTGCCCTGGCATGATTATTCTTAATAAGCTAACAGGCAACAACTAAAATCATCGCTCGCCCATCCAACTGGTGTGCGAGCAAACATAAGTACGATAAAGACTACATTTATATCTTTGCTGTTGGCGGACATTATGATCAGTTGTAATCTGCCCTAATGGGTTCAGGCGCTTGATGGACTATGTGCAGCAACGGTGTGCAATTATGAGCGCAGCGAAACACAAAAATGCGCGCTGAAACAAATGTCCGTGTTTAACTTTTTGTTAGCTGCTTTTTCAACACTAATCCCACTTAGTTTGCAGCTCTCTATGCTCACTCGCACAATCTCTAAGGTACAGATTAATAAGGCTTTGATATGGAATCCCTTTATCTTTCGCCATTTCCTTAAAGTATGAAATTGTTCCTTCATCCAAACGAATTGTGATTTGTTTTTTTATGCGCTTGGCATAGGGGTTTGGAGCAGAATTTGAAAAATCGTATGATTCGCGCATAACCTTAGCCCTCGTAGTATTTAAGTTCACATTTATCTGCTTTACGAGCAGAAATGATACGAATAGTGTTTAATTTTCTTTCGCAATGACAAACAGTTAAGAGCTTGTTTTTATTACTTATTCCCATAAGAATAAAGCGCTCTTCATTTTCCGAATGATCGGGGTATGGGATTAATCGACCTAATTCATCACTAAATACAGATTGAGCCTCTTCAAAGCTCACACCATGCTTATTTTGATTGGATGCATTTTTCACCTCATCCCATTCGAAATTTATACTATCCATAGCTAGATTATAACTACAATGTAATTATAATCAAGATAGGTCTGTTTTTGTAGCTAACGGTTCTGCGGATAACCGGCGCTCCGTTGAAAATTTATTTTCATAAGGCTCGTCCGGTTCAGGCGCTTGATGGACGGCGCGAAGCGACGGCCAGCAAGGGGATGGGAATCCGCAGAACCGATGCAGTAGGCGCGAAGCGCCTGCTGCATCGCCGCAAATCACCGGCGGTAAAAAGCAGAGCGAAGCGGCGCTTTTTACCGCCCGAGTGAATTTGCCTTGTTAGGATTTATTACCTGGTTTTTTGACATTATATTCCTCATGGCTTAATAAAGACTGGAGTTTAAGACCAGAAGAGCAATCATGGTAAATTACGCGGAAATCATGGTTTAACGGAATAGAAATAACATCTCTATTGTATCTCATTCTTTTACCTTTAAATTTTGTATAGCTATCACCGCTATTTATCGATGAAATTATATTTCTTGCTTTATTAACAAGCGTTTTATTTGGTAGTTTTCTAAGATTAATTTCATCTTTGTTAAATAAATATTGCCATTCCTCATTTCTTTCTTTTTCCATGAGTTTTAGTTCTTGAGCTTTATGTTCCTGCTCACAGCGATGGCAAAATTTACCTTTCCCTTTGTGTCCACATGGAAATGTTTTTTTTGCCATATTTCAATCCTAACGGTTCTGCGGATAACCGGCGCGCCGTTGAAAATTTATTTTCATAAGGTTCGTCCGGTTCAGGCGCTTGATGGACGGCGCGCAGCGACGGCCAGCAAGGGGATGGAAATCCGCAGAACCGATGCAGTAGGCGCGAAGCGCCTGCTGCATCGCCTAAATCAGCGGCAGTTTAAAGTGGCATGGCTTTTGCAGTATCAAAAGGCATGACGCTTTAAACTGTCCGCTGTATTTTTTTGTTAGGACTTTTTCAACCATTCCGAAACCATTGTGACATATTCAATTTTTTTCATGCGCTCAGGATGCCCCAGAATAAGAAAATCAACTTTTGAACCCCAATTTGCTGTTAGAGTACGATCCCACCACCCTAATTGCTTTGCACCACATTGTCGT
>JAUZRS010000048.1 GCA_030950195.1 Gammaproteobacteria bacterium
CCCTTTAGTGAAAACCGCTTTCTTTGCCAGCGACCCTAATTGGGGACGAATTTTAGCCGCTGTGGGGCGTTCAGGTCTGCCAGAGTTGGATGTGGAGCAGATCAGTATCTATCTGGATCACGTCTGCATTGTTCGAAACGGCAATCCTGCCGAGGAGTACCGTGAGGCCGCCGGTCAGGTGGTGATGAATCAAGCGGAAATCAGCGTGCGCGTTGAGTTGGGACGGGGTGAGGCACAGGCCACGGTCTGGAGCAGCGATCTCTCTTACGATTACGTTCGCATTAATGCCGAATACCGCAGCTAGTTTTTTGTGAGCGTTAAAGTGGTGCAGGTGGTATTGGCCGCAATTTTTGATGCGAAAGGTCGTCTGCTGATTACTCGGCGTGCCAAACAGGCTCATCAAGGCGGCTTTTGGGAGTTGCCAGGCGGTAAACAAGAGACGGGTGAAACTCTGTTTGTTGCGTTGCAGCGTGAGTTGCAAGAGGAGGTGGGTATTCGCATTACCGCTTCTACCCCTTTGATCAACATCACCCACGTCTACCCTGATGTAACGGTCTGTCTAAATGTCTGGCGGGTGACGGCCTTTGAGGGTGAGGCGACCGCCCGAGAAGGGCAGCCACTGCGCTGGATTGAGTTGTCTGAACTGCCCAAGTACTCTTTTCCCAAAGCCAATCGTGCCATTTTACAGGCGCTGCTCTTGCCGGAAACCTATCTGATTACCCCTGAGCCAACGGACAGAGCGGTCTTTTTGAGTACGCTGGAGCAGAGTTTATCGACAGGAATTAAGTTGGTGCAGTTGCGCGCAAAAAATCTTTCGGTGCTTGAATATGAAAATTTGGCGCAGGAGGTGGTGAGCCTCTGTCATCGCTGGGGTGCAAAGGTGTTACTGAACTCACCCCCTGATCTGTTGCAGCGGGTGGCGGCGGACGGGTTGCATTTAAGTCAGAGGTTGGCGGCCTCCTTTTCACAGCGCCCCGTTGCAGATGATTGCCTGTTGGCACTCTCTTGCCATGATGAGACTTCGTTGCGTCAAGGGTCATTGATTGGAGCTGACTTTGCTGTTTTATCCCCCGTACAGCCCACCATGAGCCATCCAGAGGCGCAGCCATTGGGTTGGCCTGCTTTTCAGGCTTTGGTGAAACAAGCCGCTTTGCCGGTTTATGCGTTGGGCGGTTTATCGAAAACGGATGGGGTTGCTGCGCAGCAGCGAGGTGGGCAAGGGGTGGCGGCGATTCGATCATTATGGGGAGAAAAGAGATGAAAAAAGGAGTGCTGTTGTTATTGTTGTTGTTGGTCGCTTGTCAGGCTGAAGATAAACCGATTGAAAAATCAGTTGAAAAACCGGCTGAACATTTACTGCTGAGTTCAACGGCGTGTCTGAATCAAGAGGGTGAGTGTCGTCTCACAGCGTCTCAGGGTGAGGTGCGTCTCTCGTTTGCAGATAAGGTGCTGCCCTTGCAGCCTTTTATTTTGAATCTTGATGTTTCAGACTGGCCGAGTGAGGTCAAATCTGTGCTGGTGGATTTTAAAATGGCTGCAATGGATATGGGTAAGAATCGTTATTCTTTATTGAAGAATAAAGAGGGGTATTGGCAGAGTCGAGTGGTTTTGCCCATCTGTGCTGCTGGTGGTGAAGAGTGGTTATTGCAGTTACGTTTGACTGATGTTGCTGGGAACGGCGGGTTGGCCACGGTACCGTTTCGGCTGCAAAAGTAGCTATAGGATGCAGCAGCCGAGTTGAAACTCCACATCGCTCTGCACCTGATCGGCTTTTTTCTCCGGTGCCGTTTGGGCAAAAAAGCGGATGGTAAAGCGGTGTTTACCGACGCTCATTTCAGGAAAGACACCTGGAGGGCCGGAGATGTAGATGCGAATCATCTGTAATGGACGGCTCGGGTTGAGGTTAAGCTGAAAAAAGCCGTTGGGAGCCGTTTGCACACTGGTCTCAGGTGTTTCTCGAATTGCATCAAGAATGGTATCAATGGCAGTTTTCACCGTATCAAAGGGTTCTAGCCAATTTTTGAGCGCGGTGTGGCGTTCCTGAGTGGGGCGTTTTAGCCAATGGTGATAAGCCGGTAGGTCAAAGCTACAGGTGTTGCCTGAAGCGGTACGACGACGGCGAATGGCATTGAGAAATTCATTGTTTTGAAAGTTGTGGTTTAGCTGACCTTTTTGATTGTGCAGTTGTTCAATCATGGGTGCTTGGCACTCTAAAATGGGCAGCAGTTGCAGTCGTTTGAGATCCGAGTCGGGAGCCTGTTGGATGGCTGTTTTTTGCCGTTCCAGTTCTTTGATTACCTCGCCCTTCAGGTCACCCCGAGAGGTCAAGTTGATGATTTCCAATAGGGTGCTGACGGCAGCTTGGGTATCCCAAGCCGATTTTCGCTCCAAATGAAAGTCAATGCGTTGAAACAGCTGTTGTAAACGCAGAAAAGTCCTGATGCGTTCCGTAACCGGTTGTTCAAAAATTAACTCATCTGACACAATTTGTTTACCTGTTGGTAAAGTAGCGTAAAAGTGAGACATTATGGCCTATACTGGTTGATTGATTTTGCTTCCATGCGGTTTACAGATGTCTGACTTTATTCAATTTTTTGTAAACAGCCCATTTTTGAGGGACTATATTTATAATAGTTTCCATTTTAGCTTCATTTTCCACAGTTTCATTGGCGGTGACAAATCGCTAAATTCTCATGGCGGCGATTGTACACCGCTTTCGGCTCTATTGGCAGCTGTCGGCAGATGGGATTTGTTGCACATAGTGTTGGTGTAGCTGTTTGACCTGTTTTTGCAATGCATTCAGATGGCCGCTGTTATCAATCACCTCATTGGCAGCTTGCAGGCGTTGTTGACGGCTCACTTGTTGTTCAATAATGCGCTGCACCTCTGTTTGACTCTGTTGATCTCGTTGTTTGACCCGTTGAATTTGCAGCTGTTCGGGTAGATCAACGACTAAGATGCGATCAACGCTGGCTGTTTGCTGGCTTTCGAGTAGCAGGGGGATCATATGAATGCAATAGGAGGGAGGGGGCTGTTGTTGCAAGAGTTGCTTGCTCTGAATGTGCATCTGTTGGCGTATCAGTGGATGCAGCAGGTTTTCCAATTGCTGTTTGGCTCTGCTGTCGTTGAAAATTTTCTGTCGTAAGGCTGAGCGATTTAGGCTGCCATCGGCGTGTAAAATGTGTTGGCCAAACCGTTGGGCAATCTTTGTCAGGGCCGGTTGACCTACTTCCACCAGTTGGCGAGCAATTTGGTCGGCATCCAGCACAGGAATACCGTATTCAGAGAAGAGTTGAGCCACGGTGGATTTGCCACTGCCAATGCCACCCGTTAGGCCGATAATCAACATGGTTTAACCAAAATTGAGGTAATAACGGTTGATCTGCTCACCCCAGATTAAGCTGAGCCAACCGGCAAAAGCGAGATAAGGGCCAAAAGGAATGGGGACGTTTCGATCCTGTTTTTTAAATAGAATCAGTAAAATACCGACCGTGGCTCCCAGCAGTGAAGAGAGCATGATGATGCCCGGCAACGCCTGCCAACCGAGCCAAGCACCGAGCATGGCCAGTAATTTAAAGTCGCCGTGCCCCATGCCCTCTTTGCCCGTCAGCAGCTTAAACAGCCAGTAGACCGACCAGAGTGCCAAGTAGCCCGCAATTGCGCCCAGCAGAGCGGTTTCGGTGCTGATGGCGGAGCTGCTGCTCAGGCTGAGCAGCAGCCCGAGCCAGAGCATCGGTTGAGTGATGCTGTCAGGTAACAACGTCTGTTGCAGATCAATAACACTCAGAGCAATGAGACACCAAGTAAACAGCAAACCCGTTAGGGTCAGCCAACTGGCACCAAAGTGAGCGGCAATGGCCATCGAAAGCAGGGTGGTGAGCAGCTCGATAGCGGGGTATTGCCATGAAATGTGTGTACCGCAGTGGCGACAGCGCCCTTTGAGAAACAGGTAACTGAGCAAAGGGATATTTTCGATGGCCCGAATGGGTTGTTCGCAGCTGGGGCAGTGGGAGCGTGGACGGCTGAGGTTGAAGATTTTTTCTGTGGGCGGCTCTTTGTCAGGGTCGAGATACTGTTCACATTCGCTGCGCCATTGGCGCTGCATCATAATAGGCAGACGTGAGATGACGACGTTTAAAAAGCTGCCAACCAGTAAGCTAAAGAGGCCAATGGCGATGATAAAACCCGTTGGGTTGTGCAGCAGTGGGTCAAATAAGCTCATGGTGAGCGGGGTTCCGTTGTGAGTTAAAAAGCATCGCCCATCTTGAATATGGGCAGGTACATGGCGATAACCAAGCCACCGACCACCACCCCCAAAAAGGACATGATCAGCGGTTCGAGCAGGCTGGTGAGGGCATCGACGGCGTTGTCTACTTCTTCTTCATAGAGGTCAGCCACCTTGGCCAACATGCTGTCCAGCGCGCCGGACTCCTCACCGATGGCCACCATTTGCACCACCATGTTGGGAAACAAGTCTGTCTGCTGCATGGAGACTTGCAATTGCTGGCCACTGGCGGCATCGTCTTTCATCTGCATAATGGCGTTGTAGTAGACGCTGTTGCCGGAGGTGGTGGCGACGGACTCCATCGCTTCTACCAAAGGGACACCGGCGGTGGACATGGTGGCCAGTGTGCGAGCGAAACGGGCAATGGCGGCTTTTTCGAGCATGTCACCCACCACAGGCAGGCGCAGCAGCAGGCGGTCGATCATATCGGAGAAGGCTTTGTTGTTGAGGCGCAGGTAGCCAAACAGTTTGAGCGAGCCAACAATGACCAAGACAATCAGCCACCACCATTTTTGAAAGCCCTCGGAGAGCTGCATCACGAATTGAGTGAAAGCGGGCAATTCACCACCCATGCCTTCGAACAGTTTTTGAAATTCAGGCACCACAAAAACCAGCAGAATGGCGGTCACCACAAAGGCTACGACGAGTACGGCGACGGGATAAAAGAGGGCTTTTTTGATTTTGGCTTTGAGGGCTTCGGTTTTTTCTTTGTAAGTGGCTATTTTGGTCAGCAAGGATTCTAAGGTGCCGGACTGTTCACCGGCGTGTACCAAGCTGCAAAATAGATTGTCAAACTGTTGAGGGTGTTTACTCAGTGCCGTACCCATAGTGGAGCCAGACTCAATATCGCCTTTGATGCTGAAAATCAGCTCCTGCATGGAGGGGTTGTCATGGCCTTGGCCGACGATCTCGAAGGATTGTACCAAGGGTACCCCAGCAGTCATCATGGTGGACATTTGGCGGGCAAAAATGGAGATGTCTTTGCTGCTGATTTTTTTCTTACCGCTGCCGAACAGAGGCGCTGCCTTTTTACGCACCCGCAGAGGTGTGATGCCTTGGCGGCGCAATTGTGCCTTGGCTAAATCGGCATTGACGGCGTTGATCTGACCTTTGACTTTGTGGCCTCGACCGTCTTTTCCTTCCCAGTCAAAACTGGTTTTTGCGCTGTTTTTGCTTGCCATGACGGTTATTCCTTGGTCACTCGGTTGGCTTCTTCAAGGCTGATGTGACCTGCTTTGACTTTATTGAGTGCTGCGCGACGGAGATCCATAACGCCCTCTTTTTTGGCTTGATCGGCAATTTCAATTGAGTTGCCTCCAGCCATAATAATACGCCCCATCTCTTCGGTGACCGGCATCACTTGATAGATGCCGACTCGTCCTTTGCAGCCATTATTGCAGTGGTCGCAGCCGGTGGCGTTATAGACTTTGATGGTGCGTGCTTCTTTTTCATCAAAACCTTCATCAATTAGAGTTTTGCGTGGAATCTCTTCGGGGGTTTTGCATTTTGTACAGAGTTTTCTTGCCAACCGTTGTGAAATAATCAGCGACACCGAGGTGGCGATGTTAAAGGGGGCAACGCCCATATTGGCCAAGCGCGACAGGGTTTGTGGTGCGTCGTTGGTGTGCAGCGTAGAGAGCACCAAGTGGCCTGTTTGTGCCGCTTTGATGGCGATGTTGGCGGTCTCAATGTCACGGATTTCACCCACCATGATGATATCAGGATCCTGACGTAAAAAGGCTCGTAAAGCTTCAGCAAACGTCAGGCCAACGCGGGTATTGACGTTGACTTGATTGATCCCCGGCAGATTGATCTCTGCTGGATCTTCGGCGGTGGAGATGTTGCGGTCGATGGTGTTGAGCATGTTCAGGCCGGTATAGAGCGAGACGGTTTTACCGCTGCCGGTGGGGCCGGTGACCAGAATCATGCCGTAAGGTTGTAAGAGGGCTTTTTGATAGGTTTCTTGTTGTTCTTTTTCAAAACCGAGGCTTTCGATGCCGAGTTTGGTGCTGCTGGGGTCGAGAATACGCATGACGATTTTTTCGCCAAACAGGGTTGGGCAGGTGTTGACGCGAAAGTCGATGGCACGATTTTTTGACAATTTCATTTTGATACGCCCGTCTTGTGGGACGCGTCGCTCTGAGATGTCCATGCGCGACATGACTTTGATCCGGGAGATGATGCGATGCGACATGGCCTGTGGTGGTTTTGACATCTCTTGCAATACACCGTCGATTCGATATCGAATACGGAAGGTGTTTTCGTAGGGTTCAACGTGAATATCGGAGGCGCTTTTATTGATGGCGTCGAGCATCACTTTGTTGACAAAACGCACCACGGGCGTGTCATCGGCTTCGGAGCCGGGGTCTTGATCGTTGTTGTCATCTTCTTCGGAGGCGATCTCTAGGTTATCCAGATCGGCATCCAGAATGGTGTCCATGCTGGCGGCGTGTTGACTGCTGAGGAACTGCTGAATTTTTTTCTGCAGTTTGTCTTCTTCGACCAAGATGGGGTCAGTGGAGATGCCGGTGTGGAATTTAATCTCATCCAGCGCCATTAAGTTGGTCGGGTCGGAGATGGCAACAAAGAGGCGCGGGCCACGTTTGAGCAGCGGCAGGGCATGATGGGCTTCAATCAGATCACCGTCTACCAGCGTGGGGGGCAGTGAGTCGATTTCCAGTGCATCAAGGTCGAACAGGGAGAGGCCAAATTCTTGTGAGGCGGCGATGGCAACGGCGAGGCTGGAGGCAAGGCCTTCTTCAATCAAGATGGTGACAATGGATTTTTTGCTTTTTTGGGCGCTGGCAACGGCTTGCAGAATCACTTCTTCGTCAACAATACCGTCTTGTACCAAGCGTCGGGGGAGGCCGCCCAGACTTAAGTTGGTCTGTGTTTTCGCCATCTACAGTACGTCCTTCGAATGGAGTGGGGTTGAGACTGTTTTAATGATCACGCAATTAAGGCATAAATTGCTCAATCTGTCCATATGGGCTTGCTGAAAAGGTGATGGATGGTGTGTTCTGATTGGGGCGGCTAGAGTGGGAATCGGTTTAGGTGTTGTAGAAACAACAAAGCCCCTGAAAAGGGGCTTTGTT
>JAUZRS010000049.1 GCA_030950195.1 Gammaproteobacteria bacterium
CGGTTAAATTCACCGCACTGGTGATTTGAACACCGACGTTATTGGCCACCGTAGCGGAAAGTACGGCACTGTTAGGGCCACCGACACCGGCAGTATAAACCGTGCCCGCCATGCCAAAGCTGTTACTGAGTGCTGAACTCACCGACAGACTACCACCGGAAACATCCGCCAAAATAGCAAACACCACCGTCTGATTTTTGACCAAATTACCCTGTGCATCACGCACAATGGCATTGATGTTACTGGTCTCTCCACCACCCAATGTGGTAGGCGAAGCTTGCAAGGTCAATGACGCAGGGTTGGTGGCAACAAACTCAATCGAACGCTTGGCAATGGAGCCGTTGGCCGCTTTGGCGGTCATCACCGCCCCTCCCGCACTGGCGGAATGAATCACATTGTCCACCAACCCCAAATTATTCGTTGTTGCAGTTTGAGTGGCCAAACCGTTTAAAAACAGACCCCGTGTGGTGTTCAGCTGCACCGCTTGCCCCACCACTGGCTGGCCGTTTTGCAACCACTGTACCGTCACTAATTTGCCAGCATCACCAATGGAAATCTCAGCGGCATCCCGTGGGGTTTGAAAATGAAACCGATCTGGCCGGACGGTTAAATTAAAACGTGCTGAAACCGTTCCCGCCAGTGCCGAAGCGGTAATGACATCATCCAAACCCGAACGGTCGGTCACCGTCGCCTGAGTCTGACCACTGCTGTTGGTCAAAGGCGGCTGCACAATCACATTACCTCGCGCTGAACTGACCACCACCGTCGCCCCCACACTGGGATTACCGTTGCCATCTAAGAGGCTAAAGGAGAGATCCGCGCTGGATTCGGCGGTCACTGCACTCGGACCATCAACACTCATACTGCTGCCCACCACCTCAATCGTAATCGAATCACTGGCAGCCGCAGCGACCGCCGTAACCGTAATACTGCGGTTGCTCACATCCGACCCTGGAAACAGCTCCGCCACCGCCACACCCAAACCATCGGTCACCCCCTGAGTGACAGCAAGATCCCCTGAGGTGGCACTGAAAGTCACCGTTTCACCTTGCATCAACTGATTACCGGCGTCTTTAATATGCACACTCAAGATCACTTTACCCCCCTGACCAGAGGAGAGCTGGCGGCTGTCCGCTTGCAAAGTGACGCTCGAAACAGCAGATGGGGTGATAATCGTCGGTGTGCTAGGAGCAGGGCTAGTAACCGTCGTACCGCCACCATTGTTTACCGTTGAGGTGGGTTCTTCACGCGTCCCACAGGCTGTTAACAGACTTAGAAAGAAAATAGCAGAGAGAAGACTCGACAAAAATT
>JAUZRS010000005.1 GCA_030950195.1 Gammaproteobacteria bacterium
GCTGAACGCCACTGCCTTTGGCGGGTACATTGCGTCTGTGGCGCACTTCCCCGACGAGGTGAAGCAGCTCAAAGAAGCCGGTGCCACCACCGTGTTCAATATCTACACCGAAGCCGGAGACGGTTTTGCCAACCACGTTGAAACGTACTTAAGAGGCTAATTAAACAGGGTCTTGTAGCCTTAGCTTCGCCAAAGCCCAGTCAATCTGCTCTTTCAACACCCCCTCAGCCTCAGCCAAACGACCCTGCAACGCCGCGTGTACCGCCCCAGAAGCCTCTCCATTGGCCAGACCAATGGTCAAATTACGCAACCAACGTTGATAACCGATGCGGCGTACCGGCGAGCCTTGAAACCGTTCTAAAAACTGCGCCTCATTCCACTGATAAAGATCCAGCAACGCCGTTCGATCCAGACCGTGACGCACAGCAAAATCTGCCTCCTCACTGACTTTTGAGAAACGATTCCACGGGCAGACCAATTGACAATCATCACAACCGTAAATACGGTTACCCAGCTGAGAGGCCAGCGGATCGGCAATAAAGCCATCGTATTCAATGGTGAGATAAGAGATACAGAGCCGTGCATCCAGCTCGTAAGGGGCGATGATCGCCTGCGTTGGACAGACCGTCATGCAGGCCGAACAGCTGCCACAGTGGCTCTGATTCAAGCCCGATGGCGTAACCGGCAAGGGCAGATCGGTGTAAATCTCACCGAGAAAAAACCACGAACCGGCTTTTTTATTGATTAAGTTGGTGTGTTTACCGATCCAGCCGAGACCGGCCTTTTCCGCCAGCGGTTTTTCCATTACCGGCGCGCTGTCCACAAAGACCCGATAACCAAACTCACCCACCTCAGCGGCCATTTTGTCCGCCAGCTTTTGCAATTTTTTCCGCATCACTTTGTGATAATCACGCCCCAAGGCGTAACGAGAAAGGTAGGCCAAACTAGAGTCTTGCAACACCTGAATCGGTGTCGCGGCTTCCGGTGGAGTGTAATTCATCCGCACCGAAATCACCCGTAAGGTGCCTGGCTCCAGCTCCGCCGGTCGGGTACGTTTACTGCCGTGGCGCGCCATGTAGCTCATGGAACCCATAAAACCGCGCGCCAGCCACGACTCAAAGTAGGCTTCGATGTGGCTCAGGTCGGTGTCGGTGACTTCCAGTTGCTGAAAACCCAGCTCCGCTGCCCAGCTTTGCATCTGCTGATA
>JAUZRS010000050.1 GCA_030950195.1 Gammaproteobacteria bacterium
CCTGCTTTCCGCAAGCGTGAAGTGGGTTATGCACACAGCTGGTTCAAAAATATCACCTCTGATACGTTTGGCTAAAGCCAGTTAAGTCAATTTATTGACTTAAAAAGCGGAGCCTTTGTGCTCCGCTTTTTTGTGCTTAAAATTTGGTGTTATAGATGTGAATGATAAAAAAATTGATGATTTTTTAAAACAAGAACGACTGCCTGAACAGTATCGCCATACTGTTTTTCCTTGGTTTAAGGACTTGGCTGACGATGTTTTTTTGTTGCAGAAGAATTCTAATACACCTCTTGTGATTGGTTTGCAGGGTTCACAGGGTTCGGGTAAATCCACTTTGGCCAAGTTGCTTGCTCTGTTATTAAAACCACTCTCGGTGGTGTCGCTTTCGCTGGATGATTTTTATTTAACTCACGCTCAACGCCAGCAGCTTGCTAAGAAAGTGCATCCTCTGCTGGCGACTCGCGGTGTGCCTGGAACCCACGATGTGGTACGTGCTTTGGAGTGTATTGAAAATTTACAGCAAGCAACAGAATCCGATCATTGCTTAATTCCCCGTTTTGATAAAAGCATTGATGACCGTCTACCCAAGTCCCAATGGTCGCTTGTGCGGGGAAAAGTGGATCTGATTATTTTAGAAGGGTGGTGTTTGGGTGCTGAAGAGCAAGCCGCAGATGAGTTGACTTTGCCCATAAATGATCTGGAAAAAAATGAGGATTCAAGTATCGTTTGGCGTACGTATGTGAACGACTGTTTTGCGAGTGAATATCAGGCGTTGTTTAAAAAAATAGATTATCTGGCGTTGCTGAACCCACCTACCTTTGAGATGGTTTATCAGTGGCGTTTATTACAGGAGCAGAAGCTAGCGGAACAGTCTGATAAAAAAAATCGTTTGATGAATGAAACAGAACTGCGGCGTTTTATACAGCATTTTGAACGTTTAACACAACACTGTTTAAAGACCTTACCGCAGCGAGCGGATTGGTGTTTTGAGCTGGACAGCGAGCACACTGTGGTGGCGTGTCACAGAAAAGTGGGGGGATAAAGTGAGGGCTGACAGATGGGTCAGTACAAATAGGTCAGCCGTTACAAATCGGTTATAAAAAGGCCAGCACTTCGGTTTCGATGTTGTTTTTATCAATCACACTCTCTTGCGCGATGTTTTTATCAAACAGTTCGCTGATCATGGCTGGAATTGGCGTGTTGGCTTCATGAGAAATACTTTTTAGCGCATCGAGATCGTGGGTGTCTTTTTCACCTGTGAGGGCGTTGGCAATGGTGGGTGAAAATTTGGTCCACTCAGCGGTGGAGTAAATGATGGTTTTAATGCCCTTTTTGGCGTAGGACTGCTGGGTTTTAAAGCAGGTGGCGGTGTGCGGATCCATTAAATAGCCACGTTTAAAACGGCTCTGAATTACCTCTTTGCCTTCGTTATCACTGCAAAAATCGGCATTGAAAATGGCTTGTAGCTTTTCCAGCTCAGTGGGACTTAATTGGTAGTGGTTGTCTCTGTCCAGTTGCAACATTAACTCTTTGGTGCGTTCTGCGCCAAACAGATCAAATAAAATACGCTCCACATTGGAGGATTTGAGAATGTCCATAGCCGGTGAGGTGGTGCCGATAACCGCCCGTTCCCGCAGGTCGTAACGTCCCGCTTGAATCCACTCGGTGAGTACGTTGTTGCTGTTCGAGGCGATGAGGATTTTTTCTACTGGCAAGCCCATTTTCATGGCGTAATAACCGCCGAGTGCGTTGCCAAAGTTGCCGCTGGGGACATCCAGATAGACCTTATCACCGAGCTTGAGTGCGTGTTGGCGCACCAATTCTAAGTAGCTGTGAATGTGGTAAATGATCTGGAAAATAATGCGGCCAAAATTGACCGAATTGGCCGCTGAAAGCCGGGTGTTTTTCTGTTTCAGTTTGGCGGCGAATTTTTCTGAACTGAGCAACTGTTTCAGTGCCGATTGTGCGTCATCAAAATCGCCGTGAATGCCGATGACTTTGAGGTTGGGAGCGTCTTCGGTCACCATTTGCAAACGCTGCACATCGGAGGTACCGCCATTGGGATAGAGGCAAGCGACTTTGACATTGGCGCGATTTTTAAAGGTTTCCAGAGCAGCGGGGCCGGTGTCACCGGAGGTGGCGGCCATAATCAGATAGTGTTCATTGCGCTGTTGTGCCAGACGAGAGAGAACGACTCCAAAGGGTTGCAATGCCATGTCTTTAAAGGCGCGAGTGGGGCCATGGTAAAGCTCGCTGACAAAGGTGTCATTGTCCACTTTGACCACTGGTACAGGGTTTTTAGCGTCGTCAAAGGCATCGTAGGTGTTGAGGGCTTCATCAATCACCGCTGAGTCAATGTCGATCTCAAAGGCATTTAGCAGTGCTTTGGCTAAGGTTTTGTAGCTGCTGTTGAGGTGGGTTTGCAAAAAGGTTATGCCTAGATCGGGCAGGCTGTCGGGGACATAAACCCCTCCAAAAGAGGACATGGGGCTGAGAATGGCGGAGGAAAAACTGACCTCTGAAGCCTGTTGGCCGTCGTTGCCGCGCGTTTCGATAAAGTTCATGTTTTCAGGTCATCTGATGTTTAAAGATGAGAGTAATTATACCCGATATTACAAAGCACAGATATTGGCTGTTGTTGCTGTTATTATTAATTTTATGTTGTACTGGTGGGTGTTTTACAATGTTTTTAGGGATAAAAAGAGTATTGATAGAGGGTTGGCGTAATCGTGTGCCGTCGAAATTGTTGTTGGTCATATCCTTGGCGACGGTGTTAATTATCTCAATGCTCAACATTAGCTTTACGTTTGGTTATCGAATCATGGAGCGTTACGTGCCCCTTCTGGACGCTTCGATGGTGATCAAATTGGAGGCGGCTTCCGCTCATTTGTGGTTTGAAGAGTTGATCAGCAACGATGAAGCAGAAAGTATTGATGCGGTTTTGTCTCACCTTGATCGTGCGGTTTGGTATGCGAACGCGATGTTGCACGGTGGAGAAAATCATAAGGGGCGTTTTCTAGCACTGCAAGATCCTCTGTTGATTGACGACGCTGAGAAGATTGTGGTGCAGTTGCAACGGTTTAGAAGCATGACTCTACAGCGTTTTCAAAACTTCAAAAGCTCAGGTATTGGCAGTGACATTGATCAACGTTATGACGCTCTCTTTAAAAGGTTGCTGGTTAGCGCAGACCAGTTAGAGGCGGGTTTACAACACAATGTTGATGTGAAGCTCAGGCAATTTGAGCAGGTGCATACTCTATTGATCTTGTTTTTGCTGTTGCTGGCGACGATTGTTTTTGGCTTCTTTTTTCGTTATGAACGGGAACGAGCAAAAAATTTAGCGCAAATTCATGCCAGCAATGATGCTTTAAAACGCTTGTCGATGATGGATGCCTTAACCGCCATTGCCAATCGTCGTCATTTTGACGACTGTTTTGAAAATGAGTGGCAGCGAGCGATTCGGGAAAAGTCGCCGCTTTCGGTGTTGATGATTGATGTGGACTATTTCAAAGCTTTTAATGATCACTACGGTCATTTGGCCGGTGATGAATGTCTGATCAAGATTGCCACCACCTTGGCCAGTGCCTTTAGACGACCGGCAGATTTGGTGGCGCGTTTTGGCGGTGAGGAGTTTTCCGTTATTTTACCCAACAGTGTGGAGTCTTATAACGACGCCATGCGTTGCAATGAATTGATCGAAGGGTTGGCCATTCCGCATGTCAAAGGCAAGGTGGTGACGGTCAGTATTGGGGTGGCTTCAATGGTGCCACGTCTTGATACACCGGCAACGGAATTGATAAAACGTGCCGATCAGGCGCTTTATGCGGCCAAGTCAGAGGGACGCAATCGTGTGGTATTGGCCTCGTGAAATATTTGGCCGGTGTGGATGAAGTAGGCAGAGGGCCATTGGTGGGATCGGTGGTGACAGCGGCGGTGATTTTAAACCCAGAGCGGCCGATTGTGGGTTTGATGGATTCAAAAAAACTCAGTGAAAAAAAACGTGAAGCACTGTTTGCCGAGATTCAGGACAAGGCGCTGGCCTTTTGCATTGCGGAGGCAACGGCAGCGGAAATTGATAAGATTAATATTTTGCAGGCCACGATGTTGGCGATGAAGCGTGCTGTTGAAGGTTTGACGATTATTCCGCACTTGGTGCAAGTGGACGGCAATCGCTGTCCTGATATTGACTTGCCTTGTGAAGCGATTGTGAAAGGCGATGCCTTGGTGGCACAGATCAGCGCGGCGTCGATTTTGGCCAAGGTGTATCGAGATCGACAGATGTGGGTTTTAGATCAAAAATACCCGCAGTACGGTTTTGCTCAGCATAAGGGTTACCCCACCAAAGCCCATCGTCAGGCGTTGCTGGAGTTTGGGGTGATCGATGAACATCGGCGCAGTTTTCGTCCGGTGGCTCAACGGCTCAGCTCTGAGTAAACACTTTCATTTTATGGCAAGCGTTTTGCCTCATTGCTACAAATAAGGCTTTCTGGTCTCTTTTATTTGTGCCGTCTTTGAGGTGTATTATGAAATCTGTACAACGTCTTGCAGTTGCTCTCTTTTTGTCTTGTTTTTCCCTGTTTTTTTCCAATCTGGCGTTTGCGGAGGGGATCTCTCCCAGCCATGTCTATCAAAATACACAACGTATGATGGCGGAAATCAGCCTAATTCGGCAGAAATTGGATGTACAGGACACGCCTCGTCATTCTGGGGTACAGGTAAAGAAAAAACCGATTCATGTCTATGCCAAAGCTTTAGAAGTGATGGAGAAAGTGGCGCGCGCGCAAACGCGGCAGGGACTGACTCCGACAGAAATTGGCAGCATTCCGATTCGAAACATATCGCCAACGGAAGTGTTTGCCGTCAGTGAGCGTATTTTGCTCGAGTTGCGTCGCCTGAAGAAAAAATTAAACATTGCTCAACAGATTCAAGAGCCGCCGTTTGTGGCAGGTAAACGCCCCTCCGATGCCTATGAAAACATGTGGAATGCCTCTTATCTTTTGGATGCTGTAGCCGGTGAGATTAAGCCTTCATTTGTGTTTCGCAACAGTCGCTTGATTTTGGCGGAGCTGGGGCAAATTTCAACTAAGTTGGGGTTTTCCGTGTTAACAAAAGCACCTGAATCCGTTGCGGGTAAGCAGCCCAAAGATGTGAATTTACAGAGTTTTAAAAACATGCATTTGCTGGCGCGTTTGCAGCGTAAATTAAACATTGAACCTCTGCGCGCACCGAGCTTCCCCAATGGCAAAATCACCCCTTCTGATGTGTACGACACCACCCATATTTTACTGGCTGAACTGGTGAGAATTAAAGTGGCATTGGAGATCAATACCCCTCGTCCTGAGGTTGAACTGTTGGAAGGTAAACGCCCTGCTGATGTGTTGTCTCAGATGCAGTTGATTGCAGAAAACATCAGGGTCCTGACGAAAAGCTGATGTTGGTTTTTGTGTGAGCGAGACGATCTGGATTGGTTTGGGAGTGGGACAATGTTGCTGAAAATGATGGATATGAAGTTGGCCAACAAAATTATGGCGTTGCCAGCGGTAGTTGCGCTGTTTTTGCTGCTCTCGGGTGGACTGACGTGGTGGAAACTCAATACGATAGGTGAGAATGTATCCCTGTTGACCACGGTGTTGGTGCCCGAGGCGAATGAGGCCACGGCGCTGTTGCATAATTTATTAAAGAAAGAGACGGTGGTAGAGACGTATTTGCGAACCGGTGATCCGTTTGATGCGGGGCGTTTCGAGGTTTTACAGATGAGAGGCGAGGAGATTGGTGAGCGTTTAACCGCGTTGGTGGAGAGTAAAGAAGATCAAGAAGTGATTACTTTATTGTTATCTCAAGATCAGCAATACAATCGCATTTTTTTACAACAGGTGGTGCCTCAGATGAATCAGCAGCGGGATTTGCTGCAACAACTGTTGCAGCAACACGGTCCTGAAACGGAAAAATTATTAATTGATATTACTGAGATGGCGTTTGTCGATAAAAAAATGGTGGTGGCTGAGGCGGCTTTGATCAGCCTAAAGTCTTTTATGAACGCCAGTGTTTTTTTGGAGCATTATGTGGTGAGTCATCTTGGGCAAGATGCAGAGCGGTTTCGGATGGAAATGCTGGCCACAGAAAGTGGTTTTTATGAGATGGACGATGCCATTACCGATCCGCGTCGAAGGGAGTGGTTAGAGCAGATTGAGAAAGAGCTGCATCATTACGGAACGGATTTTGAAGATTTGGTGATCGTGATTAAAGAGCGTGATCGACTGATTTCTGCTGTGTTAGACCCTCTGCGTGAGAGGATTTCTGATGCTGCACTGCGCATTCAAGCCATTGCTTGGAATGAATTAGATGATGTGGGTGTAACGGTAGAATCGGTGGTGAGCAGTACACACCTACTGCTGTTGGCGGTGATTGTGGTCTCTCTGCTTGTAGGGTTGTCACTGGCCTTTTTTGTTACCGCTGGCATTACCAAAGCGATAAAAATCGCTGTGTCGGTGGCCAACCGAATTGCCAATGATGATTTTAATTCTACGATTAAAGTGACCTCTAAAGACGAAACAGGTCAGTTGTTGAAGGCCTTTCAAATCATGCAGAATAATTTGAAACAGCGCATTGAATCAGAACGTGAAATCTCGGCGGCTAATGCACGGATTAAATCAGCCTTGGACAGTACCTCTGCCAATGTGATGTTAACCAATGCGGATCTGAATATTATTTATATGAACGACGCAGCTAAGTCGTTAATGAGTGAGATTGCGCCGCAATTGAAAACGGTGATAAAACACTTTAACCCCGATTTTTTACTGGGTCAAAATATTGATGTGTTTCATCGTAATCCAAGCCATCAGCGTTCTGTTTTAGCGAGCTTGAGTAGCAGTAGCCAGTCAAATATTAAGGTGGCGGGGTTGGATTTGGATTTGATTGTAAGCCCGGTGTTGGATGATGACGGTCAGCGAGTGGGGATTGTGGCGGAATGGAGTAATCGCACTGCCGAAGTTGATGTAGAAAAAGAGGTCAGCGCGATTGTGGATGCAGCGGTGGCCGGTGATTTCAGTCGGCGCATTGAGGTGCAGGACACATCGGGTTTTTATCAGCGTTTGGCAACGGGTATTAACGAGGTTTTACAGACCAGCGAAACCGGTATTGGCGATGTGATGCGGGTGTTGCGAGCCCTTTCCGAAGGGGATTTAACCCAGCGCATTGAGGCGGATTACCAAGGCGTGTTTGCACAGCTAAAACAAGATGCCAATACCACCATTGATCGTCTTTCGCAGGTGATCGGCAATGTGCGTGAAAACTCCGATGCCATTTCCAATGCGGCGATGCAGGTCAGCAGCACGGCGCAGAGTTTGAGCCACGGTGCCAGTGAGCAGGCAGCGAGTGTAGAACAGACCTCGGCCAGTGTGGAAAAAATGAATCAATCCATTAAACAGAACGCGGACAACGCCAAAACCACCGGTGGCATTGCCACACAGGCGGTGGGTTCAGCTAAAAAAGGCGGTCAGGCGGTCAAAGAGACGGTGACGGCGATGGGGCAGATTGCGGAGAAGATCTCTGTGATTGCTGAAATTGCTTTTCAGACTAATATTTTGGCGCTCAATGCGGCCATTGAAGCGGCGCGTGCCGGTGAACACGGTAAAGGGTTTGCGGTGGTGGCTTCAGAGGTGCGTCAATTGGCAGAACGCAGTCAAACCGCTGCCTCGGAGATTGGTGCGTTGGCCAGTTCGAGCGTTGATATTGCCCGCCAAGCGGGGGCAGTGCTGGAAGAGATGGTGCCGAGCATCAACAAAACCGCCACTTTGGTGGAGGAGATCAGCCTCTCTTCACAGACCCAATCCGTTGGAGTGGGGCAAATTGCCAATACAATGGGGCAGCTGGATCAGGTGACTCAGCAGAACGCCTCGGCTTCGGAAGAGCTGGCGGCGACGGCGGAAGAGATGCGCGGTCAGTCGGTACAACTGCAACAGTTGATTGGCTTTTTTCAGATGCGCAGCGGTGATGGTTTGTCCGATCAAACGGAGTTAGAGAGCCGAGATTCTTTGCAAGTGTGTTAAAAAGGCGGCGAAACAGAGTATCATTGCTGACCTTATTTTAAGAATCATAACGAGGGTTTGCAGCTGTGTTTGAATTGGTAAAAGCAGGCGGTTGGTTGATGTTGCCGATACTGCTCTGTTCCGTGGTCGCGTTGGCGATTGTGGTGGAGCGTTTTTGGGCCTTGCGGTTTGGTAATGTCTTACCGACTCAGCATCGTGCGGCACAGATCTGGAAACTTTGGAATGGCACTACTAGCCTAGACGGTGCGGCTACTCGCCAGTTGCAACAAGGTTCTTTGTTGGGGCGTATTATGGCTGTTGGACTGCAAAATCGTCACCACAGCCGTGAGGTGATGAAAGAGAGCATTGAAGAGGCAGGGCGGCATGTGGCGCATAAGTTAGAACGTTTTCTCAATGCTCTGGGAACCATCGCTGCCATCACCCCGTTACTGGGTTTGTTGGGTACGGTGGTGGGCATGATCAGTGTTTTTACCACCATCACCAGTGCCGGTGTGGGCAATCCAAGTGAATTGGCGGGGGGGATTTCACAAGCCTTGATTACCACCGCAGCGGGTCTTTCCGTTGCCATTCCGAGCTTGATGTTCTATCGCTTATTCCGTGGCAAAGTGGATGAGCTGGTGATTGAGATGGAGCAAGAAGCGATCAAGCTGGTGGAGGTGATGCACGGTGAGCGCAGCCGTGATACGGGGGATGCGGGATGAAGTTCCAGTCTCGGCCACGAGAGGAGCTGGATGTCAATATTGCGCCATTGATTGATGTGGTGTTTTTGTTGTTGATCTTCTTTATGGTCTCTACCACCTTTCAGCGTGAATCGGAGTTGAAGGTGTCATTACCCGAAGCGAGTGCCAATACACCCGTTGAAGTGCAGCCGTTGCAGATTGTCATTAATGCCACTGGAGACTACTTTATTGGCGGTCAGGAATTGGTGAACAATCAGCTGAGTACTTTGGTTTCGGCGCTTGCCAAGCTTTCCTCGGGGAATAAAGACTTACCTTTGGTGATTCGTGCCGATGCGCAGACACCGCATCAAGCTGTGATCACGGCGATGGATGCGGCGGCGCAGCTCGGTTTGGTGCGTCTCTCCATCGCCACCACTCGCAGCTCGGAGTAGGTGAGTGGCTTCTTCTGAAACAGCCCCTTCTCAGGGGCTGAATACCTATCGCCGTTTGCTCTCTTATGTTGCTGGACGTTGGCGTTATTTTGGCATTTCTGTCTTGGGTCTGGCGGTTTATGCCGCTACCGATACGGCTTTTGCAGCCTTAATGAAGCCGCTGCTGGACGGCAGTTTTGTTGAGCGGGATCCCGAGGTCATTTTTTGGTTGCCGCTGGCCTTGATGGGAGTCTTTGTGGCTCGTGGTGTGGCGGGGTTTTTTGCCACCTATTTTATGGCCTACGTGGGTTGGCATATCATTAAGCAGTTGCGCCAGCAGATGTTTCATAAACTCATCACCTTGCCGACGGCGATCTACGACCGCAGTTCGGCGGGGGAGATGATCTCCAAACTGACCTTCAATGTGGAGCGCGTCTCTTCGGCGGCGACCAACTCTCTAACGATTTTGATTCGTGACAGCTTGACCATTTTGGGGTTGCTGGGCTGGATGTTTTACCTCAATACTTACATGACCTTAGGCTTTTTGCTGGTGGGGCCTTTTATGGCGTGGATCTTTGGCACCATTACGGGGCGTTTTCGCCGCATCAGCCATCGCATTCAAGGCTCTATGGGGCAGGTGACCCATGTGGTTGAAGAGGCGATTGAGGGTCATCGGGTGGTGAAGATCTTCGGTGGCACTGAGTACGAGAACGAGCGTTTTGAAAAACTCAATGAAGAGAATCGAGCGCAACAGATGAAGATGATTAAAACCCGTGCCATCAGTGTGCCGTTGATTCAATCGTTGGCGGCGTTGGCCTTGGCGGCGATTATTTTTGCCGCTACCCGCGAGAGCATGATTGATGAGGTTACTGTTGGCACCTTTATGTCCTTTATGATCGCTATGATGATGCTGTTTGCGCCCTTGAAACGCTTGACGATGGTCAATGAAGAACTGCAAAAGGGCATTGCGGCTGGGCAGAGTATTTTTGAGCTGTTGGATCAAGAGTCGGAGCCGGATCAAGGACAAACGGCGTTGCAGAAGGTCACAGGCAAGGTGGCATTTCGTGATGTGAGTTTTGCCTATCAAGCCGACAAAGGCGAGGTGCTCAAGCAGATCAGCTTTGAGATGCAAGCGGGGCAGACGGTGGCCTTTGTGGGGCGTTCGGGCAGCGGTAAGTCCACTTTGGCCAATCTGATGACCCGTTTATATGAACCGCAGGCGGGTGACATTTTACTCGATGATCAGCCCATCACCGAGGTCAGTTTGGCCAGCTTGCGGGATCAGTTGGCCTATGTGGGTCAAGATGTGACCCTGTTTAATGACACCATTGCCAATAATATTGCTTATGGCAAATTGGCTGAATCAAGTTTGGAGGCAATTCAGCAGGCGGCCAAGGCGGCACACGCTGATGAGTTTATCGCCGCGTTGCCGCAGGGGTATCAGACTCAGGTGGGCGAAAACGGCGTGTTGCTCTCCGGTGGTCAGCGTCAACGTCTGGCCATTGCCCGCGCCTTTTTGAAAAACGCACCTATTTTGATTCTGGATGAGGCCACTTCAGCACTGGACACCCACTCTGAACGCCATGTTCAAGCGGGTTTAGAGGCATTGCTGCACAACCGCACCACCTTGGTAATCGCGCATCGGCTCTCCACCATTGAACATGCGGATCAGATCATGGTGATGGAGGCGGGTGAGATCGTTGAGCGCGGCAGCCATCACGATCTGTTGACTAAACAGGGCGCGTACGCGGCGCTGCACCAATTGCAATTTGCCACTGAAAAGGGTGTGTAGTTGGCCATCGAGTCACATTGGTATCGTCGCAGTTGGCTTTCGCTGCTGTTGTGGCCGTTGTCGCAGCTGTTTGCCCTGTTGGTGTGGCTGCGCCGCCTTTTTTTTCGCTGGGGGTGGTTGAAGTCAAATAGGTTGCCGGTGCCTCTGGTGGTGGTGGGTAACCTTTCGGTGGGTGGCACGGGTAAAACACCCTTGGTGGTGGCTTTGGCGAAAGAGCTTACACAAGCCGGTTATCGAGTGGGTATCATCAGCCGTGGTTACGGGGGCCAAGCCGATGGTTGGCCACAGAGCGTTTCGGCTGACAGTGAGGCAAGTTGGGTGGGTGATGAGCCGTTGCTGATTGCGCGGCGCAGTGACTGCCCCATGTCGGTAGGAGCAAATCGCTACGCTGCGGGGTTGCATCTGTTGGCACGAGCCGAATGTGATCTGATTCTTGCCGATGACGGTTTGCAACATTACGCTTTGCAGCGAGATTTTGAGATTGTGGTGCTGGACGGTGAGCGGCGACTGGGCAACGGTTGGCGCTTGCCAGCGGGGCCGTTGCGGGAGTCGGCGGCACGCTTGAGGTCGGTGGATTGGGTGTTGGTGAACGGCGCTCGTGACCGTGATGAGCTGGGTTTTGATCTGCACGGCGAGCAGTTGGTTTGCCTCTCTGATGCGGCCTCTCGCCCGTTGGCTGATTTTATCGGCCAGCGCGTTCATGCCGTAGCGGCCATTGGTCATCCTGCTCGTTTTTTTGCTCAGTTGTGTGCCGCAGGTTTGGAACCGATTGAACACCCTTTGCCGGATCATCATGTTTTGAAACCTGAAGATGTTAGGTTTGAGGATGATCTGGCGGTGATGATGACAGAGAAAGATGCGGTAAAATGTCAGGCGCACGCTTTTCGGGCGCAGAAAAATCTCTATTATCTGCCGGTTACGGCAGAGTTGGATCAACCGTTTATAACGTCGTTTTTGGCGGCAGTGAAAAGGAAATGTGATGGATAAACGTCTGCTTGATATTTTGGTTTGCCCGTTGTGCAAAAGCCCGCTGATGTACGATAAAAAAGCGGCGGAGTTGATTTGCAAAGCCGATGCCTTGGCTTATCCGGTGCGCGACGATGTGCCGGTGATGTTGGAAGAGGAGGCGCGCAAATTGACGCTGGAGGAGGTTGAGGACTTGCGGAGTTAGAACCATGAGTTGCGATTTTCGCATTGTGATTCCAGCCCGTTACGGCTCCAGCCGTCTTCCAGGCAAGCCGTTGGCGCTGTTGGCAGGTAAACCGATGTTGACCTACGTTTATGAGCAGGCGCTAAAAAGCGAGGCCAGTGAAGTGGTGATTGCCACTGACGATGAGCGCATTTATCGTTTTTCTGAAGAGCTGGGCGCGCAGGTTTGCATGACTTCGGATCAGCATCGTTCGGGCACCGACCGCATTGCAGAAGTGGCTCAACAGTTGGGTTGGCCCGATGAGACGCTGGTGGTTAATTTGCAAGGCGATGAGCCGTTGACACCGCCAGAGATTCTAAATCAAGTGGCGCTCAATCTGCATCAACATCCGCAAGCGGGCATTGCTACGCTCTGCTGGCCGATTCACAACGCCAGTGAACTGCACGACCCGCATGTGGTGAAGGTGGTGCGGGATCGTCAGGATTACGCGCTTTATTTCAGCCGTGCGCCGATTCCGTGGGAACGTGATGCGCTGGAGTTGGAGAGTACTTCGGTGAATACGGTTTTTCGTCACATTGGCCTGTACGCCTATCGTGTCGGTTTTCTACATGCCTATCGTGATATGGAGTTGTGTGAGTTGGAGCAGTTGGAGTCTTTGGAGCAGCTTCGTGCGCTCTGGAATGGGGTGAAAATCCATTGTGGTGAGTCGCTGTTGGTGCCAGGACATGGTATTGATACGCAGGCGGATCTGCGTCAAGTGGAGGCGCTGTTGGCGATGGAAAAAAATCCTATTGACAGCGAAGTCTCCTCCACTTAGACTGCGCGCTCTTCCACATTTGTGGGGCTATAGCTCAGCTGGGAGAGCGCTTGCGTGGCACGCAAGAGGTCGGCGGTTCGATCCCGCCTAGCTCCACCACTTCATTTTGAGATCGTCGTTATGGATCTGATTGGGCGTTTAATGACCTATATCGGTTTATTTGTGACGGTTTTTGGTTTTGTTATCGGTTTTACCGTTCTCTTTCTTTATCCAGACAGCTGGGGTGTTAATATCCTTGCTCTAACCCCGTACGGCATGTTGTTGCTGTTTATGGGCAGCATGAGCTCGTTTTTGTTCGGTAAATCTGATGACGATGATAAGCACTAGCACTCTTCTAAATAATTAGGCATTGCCTAATGTTCTTTTTCTCCACTCATTCTGTTGTGACTTGCCCTGAGCGTTGTAGATGATGTGTGGTGCCTCAGAATTGTCTTGCAGCACTCGTAGTGCGTCTTCGATTAAATTTTGCTGTTGATGGGTATGGAGTGCATTTTGTTGGTTCTCCTGTTCACATTTTGCCAGTAGCTCTACGGTGGTGCACCACTCCTCTTTGACTGCTGTGGGCGCTTGTTTGTCACGCAAATAATCGCTCATGCCTTTATTACTAAAAGCGTAACCCTCTTTGCTGATGAGACGTCGATGTTTATCGGAGAGATGTTCCAGTTGTTGGCTAAGGCGGTTTTCAGCTTGAATCAGGTCGGAAAGCGGCTCCATATCGCCGCTTTGCAGCGCTACAGAGACTTGTTCTAGGCAACTCAGTAGTTGCCGGCTGGTATCGTACTCTTTGCCAAGAATGCGGTATAGGTTTTCATCTTGAATTTGGGCTGCGTGGTTGTGCATTACAGTTTTCCTAAAAGGTCTTCTATTTCTATGAACTTGGCAGCCACTTTTTCGGCATCCAAGGGGTAGGTTCCATTGGCCAATGCGTGTTTGATACTGGCGACTTTTTTCAGATCTATTTCTGGTTTGGCAGAAAGAAGTTGCTCGTTGCTGTTGAGGCTTTTGGCGGTTTGGCTGAGAGTAAGAACATCGGTTTTGGCGGTAGGTTGGATGGCGGTTATTTTGTTGCCGTGATTGCATTCGTTGTTGGTCTGTGAATTGCTGGGTAGAGTAGCAGTAGGGTTGTTTGCAAGGCTGGGGATTGTGTAAGACATGTTAGGTTGCTCCAATAGAGTGGGTAATTAAGAATCACGGTCTTGTAACGGCTGAGATTTGCTCATATTGAGCGAAAATTTAGCTTGTTTAGATTAATAAACAACCGATGCAACGCCATTTCGAATCACCGTGGCTTCTATAATACGTCCAGAACTGCTGTTTTTAACTCGTATTTTATCGCCATTTGCACCTTTGTTTAGCGCGCGTCCTTGCATGCTAACCCTAATTCCCGCCCGTTGAGCAATCAGTAAAATCGTATCCCCTGATTTAATCAAATCTTGTTTTGTTAATTGATAGGGCGAGATAATTTGATTTTTTCGTAAGGTTCGTTTGGTTTGTAATCCGTTCAACTCATTTAGACTTGAATAATAACCGCGAGGTAGGTTTGATAATTTTTGCTCGGTTATGTTGATGTCTTTTGCCGTCAAAATACTGTTTTTAGGTAAAGAGCGACGAGTCATGAGGGCTTTGACCTTGTAGTCGATTTTGGCACTTAAATAAATTTTCCAGCGATGTGGGCCGGAGCAATGTACTTTAAGCAGCACTCTGCCGGTATTGTTCTGTTTACCTGCATAGGCAACCTCTATTTTTTTATCGCAGGGTTTTAGTTGCAGGTTTTGATCTAATGTATTGACTTCGATTTCAAGGTTGGTTGCAGAGAGCCTGCTGTTTTTTTGAATAAATTTTATGATTTCGCTCTCTATCTCTAAAGATAGTGTTTGATTAACCGCAAATATATTGGGACTGTGAAACAGTACAGAGGCGAATAGAGTGACCCTTAACCAGCCTATGCAAGACTTGATATCGAGTGGTGAAAATTTGACAGTTATTGGATTCATTTCCTAACTACTTGATAAATATTATCTTATTGGTTTTGGTTGGCTGTTTAAAATAGTGTTGTATTGTTATCAAGCAATAGCTGTTCCAAATCAAGTTGCTGTGTTTGAACTGGATTGTTTATTGCTCAAATAATAATAGGTTTAAGGTCTTAGGATCATTTTGATGTCAAAAATTTAACGGAAATTGTGTATATGACTGGATTTATCGCTTCTGTAGATACCCGTACGCAGCTGGCAGGGCGAAATAGAATGGAGCTATTGCTGTTTCGTCTTTCCGGTAAACAGTGTTTTGGTATCAACGTATTCAAGGTGCGAGAGGTGATTCAATGCCCACCTTTGACTGTGATACCCAAATCACATCCAGTGATTCGAGGCATGGCGCACATTCGAGGCACCACTATGTCGGTGATGGATTTGAGTTTTGCCATTGGTTTAAGCGCTATGGATGAGCAGCAATCGTCATTTTTAATCATCACTGAGTATAACAATAACATGCAGGGGTTTTTGGTTGCTGCGGTGGATCGCATTGTTAACCAGAGTTGGAAGGATATCTTGCCGTTGCCAAAAGGGGGAATCAGCTCCAGTTATTTGACTGCGGTTACAAAAATTGACAATGAAATGATCGAGATTATTGATGTTGAGCGGGTTTTATCCGAGGTGATCGGTACAGATGAGTCTCTCTCCGATGAGTACATTCAGTCGGATTGCTTGGATCACTGTGAGAAAAAGCTGATCTTGATCGTTGATGACTCGGTGGTGGCACGCAACCAGATCAAACGTACCGTAGAGCAAATTGGCTGTGAAACGGTGTTGGCATTGGACGGTGAAGAAGCACTGACGTTGCTGAGTGGCTGGGCGAGCAACTCTGATCCTGAGTTTGAGCGTTTGGCAATGATTATTTCGGATATCGAAATGCCAAAAATGGACGGTTATACTTTAACCCGTAACATTCGTAAAAACGATGACCTAAAACATCTAAAAGTCATTTTGCACACCTCATTAAGTGGCGGGTTTAACCAGTCGATGGTGAGCAAAGTGGGCGCTGATGAATTTATCTCTAAATTCAGTTCCGATGCCTTGGCTAAATCGATCATTAAAAATATGAAAGCGTTGCAAGAGATGAGTTGAATTCCTTGTTGGCATATATACTGCCCCTGCATTGTTATTACAGTGACAAGGAGCTGAAATGGGGTTCAACTTTGATAAAGTATTAGGAGTGCATGAGAAAGCGCTCTATTTGCGTTCGCAGCGTACGGCGATATTAGCGTCTAATATTGCCAATGCGGATACACCTAATTATAAAGCCAAAGATATTGATTTCAGATCAATATTATCACAATCGAAGCAGACAGCTGCTCTGCCTCTAGCGCACAACAATCCACGGCATATTTCTAACTCAAACCGTTCGTTTTCTGCGGCGTTGCAATACCGCAACCCAAACCAAGCTTCTTTGGATGGCAATACGGTGGATCCTCAATTGGAAAAAGCGGCTTTTTCAGAAAATTCAGTTCGTTATCAAGCCACTCTGCAACTGCTTGGCGGTAAATTCAAAGGCCTGTTAACGGCCATTAAGGGCAATTGATTATGTCTCTATTTTCTGTTTTTGATGTGGCGGGTTCCGCCATGAGTGCGCAATCTCTGCGCTTGAACATCACCGCCAGTAATTTGGCCAATGCCGATACGGTCAGTGGCTCTGCAAAGGAGGCGTATCATGCTCGCGCACCTATTTTTCAGGCGGTTTTAAATGGAGTGAAAAATAACCCCTCGGTTTCTGTGCAGATGCGTGGGGTGGTGGAGAGTCAAGCGCCCGTTGATGTGCGTTATGCACCGGATCATCCCTTGGCCAATGACGAGGGTAATGTGTATGCGAGCAATGTGAACCGAGTGGAGGAGATGGCCAATATGATCTCCAGTTCACGTTCGTATCAAAACAACATTGATGTTTTGGACACCTCCAAAAAATTGCTGTTACGCACTTTGATGTTAGGTGAATAAACGTTTAGGAGATGAGTGATGGTGGCAATAAGTAATGCAACATCGATTTATGAGCAAGCCGGTTTGAGTAGCGCCAGCCAAGCAGACAATGGCAGTGCAAAAGAGCTGGGTCAGGATGCTTTTTTAGAGTTAATGACCACCCAGATGAAAAATCAAGATCCATTTTCACCGATGGATAACACCGCCTTTTTGGGGCAGATGGCTCAGTTTGGTACGGTTAATGGCATTCAAGGTTTGCAAGATTCTTTTTCTGAAGTGAGTTCGGTATTGCAGTCAAATCAGACTTTGCAAGCGGCCAGCCTGATCGGTCGAGATGTCTTGGTCAGCAGTGATCGAAACAGTCTGCAAGCGGACGTTGGAATGCGCGGTGAGATTGGGGCTGGCAGTGCAGCGCAGAACATAAAGGTAAATATTTACGATGCAGCAGGTCAGTTGGTGCAAAGCGTACCGGTGGTTAATGACGGTGGCGGCCTATTGAAATACCACTGGGATGGTACCACTGCAAATGGATTCGCAGCGCCCTTGGGTGAATACAGTGTGGTGGCAGAAGGCCAGCAAAATGGGCTGACACAGAGTTACCCCACTTTTGCCACCGCACGGGTAAACAGTGTGACCGTGGCCAATAACGGTGGTGAAATTATGTTGGATTTAGAAGGTGTGGGTCTGTTGCCCTTGAGTCAGGCAAAACGAATTCAGTAATTTTTTGGAGCGTGAAAAATGTCATTTAATACATCGTTGAGTGGTTTAAATGCCGCTGCTTCAGATCTGAGTGTGACCAGTAATAACATTGCCAATGTGGGTTCGATCGGTTTTAAAGGCTCGCGTACGGAATTTTCCGATGTGTTCAGTGCAACCGGTGCCAGTAACATTGGCTCCGGTGCTCAGCTGGCTGCGGTGAATCAAAATTTCAATCAGGGTAATTTGGAATTCACCAATAACAGTTTGGACTTGGCCATCAGTGGTCGCGGCTTTTTTGTGGCATCCAATACGCCAGACGGCGCTGATCGAGTGTATACCCGTGCTGGAGGCTTTCATGTCAATCAGGACGGTTATGTGGTTAATAGTTCCGGCCAATTTATGCAGGCGTTTCCGGTTAACCCCGATGGCACGGTCTCTTCTTCTAATCTTTCCTCAGCAGGGCCGCTGTTGATACCAGAAGAGTTTGGTGCGCCAACGGCGACGACTTCAATCTCATTGTCGGCTAATTTTCCGGCGACCGCTCCGGTATTGCCTGTGGCGGGATTTGATCCATTGAATGCCACCACCTATAACCATTCAACTTCGGCGACGGTTTACGATTCTTTGGGTAATACCCATGTGATGACCAATTATTTTTTTAAAACCAGTGCGGTAAATAACAGCTGGGAGAGTCGTAGTTTTTTGGATGGTGCTGCTTTAACAGCAAATGGCAGTGAGACCTTGCAGTTTGACCCTACAGGGGCTTTAACTGCGCCTGTAGGCGGTGCTGTTTCGTTTGCCGGTTTTCCTTTGTCCAACGGTGCCGACCCTTTGACTTTGAGCAGCAATTACAGTGGCAGCACCCAATTTTCTTCTGCATTTGCGGTTCTGAGTTTGGCGCAAGATGGCAATACCACCGGTTCATTGAGTGGTATGAGTATTTCTGAGGAGGGTTTAGTGCAGGCCAATTTTAGTAATGGAGAAAGTCGTCCCTTGGGGAAAGTAGCCTTGGCTGATTTTCGTAATTCTCAAGGACTGCAATCGGTGGGCAACAGTGCTTGGGTGGAAACGATTGATTCTGGTGCGGTGATGGCGGGTGAGGCCAATAACGGTCGTCTCGGTGCGGTCAAAGGTGGCGCGGTGGAGGCTTCCAATGTGGATTTAACCCAGCAATTGGTTAAATTGATTACCGCGCAACGTAATTTTCAGGCCAATGCTAAGGCGATTGAGACCTCCAGTTCGTTGACGCAAACGATTATGAACATTTAGGTTGGGGTGATTTATGGATCGTGTGCTTTATGTGGCGATGAGCGGCGCTAAAAATATTATGTTAGCGCAGACCAGTAACAGTAATAATTTGGCCAATCTAAATACCACCGGTTTTAAGTCTGATATTGATTATTTTAAACAGCTGCCCGTTTACGGCCCTGGTCAGCCCAGCCGTGTTTATGCGGAAACGGAGCGAGCCGGTGCTGATTTTCAAGCTGGGGATCTTCAGTCCACAGGGCGTGCTTTGGATGTGGCGATTACGGGTAAAGGTTGGATGGCGGTGGAATCAGACCAAGGTGAAGAGGCCTACAGTCGCCGTGGTGATCTGCGTTTGGACAGCAATGGCTTGTTGCGCAACGGTTCTGGTGAATTGATATTGGGAGAGGGTGGGCCGATCAGTTTACCGCCCCACGACAATGTGCTGATTGCGGCGGATGGCAGTATCAGCATTCAACCTTTGGGGCAACCGGCAACCTCAATGGTGTTAATTGATCGGATTAAATTGGTGCAGCCCAATGAGGGTGAGCTGTATAAGGGCAATGATGCGCTGTTTCACCCAAGATCAGGGGAGTTGTTGGAGGCCGATGCCCGCGTGCGGTTGAGCAGTGGCACGTTGGAATCGAGTAATGTCAACGCCATTGAAGCGATGGTCAATTTAATCGAATATTCTCGTGCATTTGAGTCGCAGATTAAATTAATGAAAGCCGCTCAAGATAACGACGCTGCTTCGGCTCGCTTGTTGCGTATGGGCTAAAAGAGACTAAAAAAGGAGCACCTATGAACCCTGCACTTTGGGTGGCAAAAACAGGTTTGGATGCACAGCAGGCAAAAATGTCGGTGGTGTCGAATAACTTAGCTAATGTGAACACCACCGGCTTTAAACGCAGCCGAGCGGTATTTGAAGACCTGCTGTATCAAAATGTACGTCAAGCAGGGGGGCAGAGCTCGCAAGATACGCAACTGCCTTCAGGGTTGTCTATTGGCACCGGTGTACGTCTGGTAGCGACGGAAAAGCTGCATACTCAAGGTAATATTGTTCAGACCAATAATTCTTTTGATATGGCGATTAACGGTCGGGGGTTTTTTCAGATTGCGATGCCCGATGGCAATTTAGCTTACTCCCGTGATGGCAGTTTTAATTTGGACAACCAAGGTCAGATGGTGACCTCCAGCGGTTACGCTTTGCAACCCAATATAACCATTCCATCTGGGGCGCAGAGCATCACCATCGGTGACGACGGTACGGTGTCGGTGATGTTGCCAGGCAACAGTGATCCGATTCAAGTGGGTAACATTCAGTTGGCGGATTTTGTTAATCCCGTTGGTTTGCAATCCATTGGTGAAAATCTCTATTTGGAAACCGCAGCCAGTGGTGGAGCACAGACCGGCACGCCGGGTTTTAATGGCATAGGTCGTTTAAACCAAGGCTCACTCGAAACGTCCAATGTGAATGTGGTGGAAGAGATGGTGAATTTGATTGAAACCCAGCGTGCTTATGAGATGAATTCGAAAGCGATTTCGGCAGCGGATGGCATGTTGAAGTTTTTGAATAATAATGTATAAATTTTACATTACCCTTATGGAGTGAGTCGATTATGTGGCTTTTAATTCGAAGCGCTTTTATTAGCGTCTTGATCTTATCCATTGGTGCTTGTGCCAGCCATGGAAAAAAACGCTTTGCGGCTACTGAATTTGAAACCGTTGATCGCACGCCGGAGAGTAAAAAAAATACGCTGCTGAACGGTGCTATTTATCGACAAAACAGTTCTATTTCTCTATTTAAAGACAATAAAGCCTATCAGGTAGGTGATATTTTAACCATTTTGTTGAGTGAAAGAACCAACGCCTCGACTTTGGCTTCCACCAGTACCTCGAAAAACGATCAAATTGATATTGGTGTTTCCACTCTATTTGGTGGTGCTGGTAATCATCGTGGTCTGCCGGTATTGGATGCGGGGGTTAAGGCGAAACGAGGTTTTTCAGGCAACGGTGACAGCAGTCAGAGTAACAGCCTCAAAGGTGACATTACCGTTTCAGTAGTACAGATTTTAAACAATGGTAATTTGAGGGTGAGAGGGGAAAAGTTGATACGTATTAATCAAGGTTCTGAGTCAATGCATTTCTCTGGGGTGTTGCGTCCGCAAGACATCAGATCGGATAACAGCATCTCTTCGATCAAAGTGGCCAACGCTAAAATTTATTACGGCAGCGACGGCTCCATTGGTGATGCCAATACACAGGGCTGGCTGTCGCGTTTGCTCTCCAGTGAATATTGGTTTTTTTAGAGAATGATTATGCGTCTATTGAAGCGAGTGGGGTGGTTCGGTTTTATGTGTGTGGCGCTGCTGCCTTCGAGCGGCTCAGCAGAACGCATTAAGGATCTGGCTTCCATTGCGGGCGTGCGCAGTAATCCGCTGATTGGTTACGGCATTGTGGTGGGTTTGGATGGTTCGGGTGATCAAAGCAGTCAGGCACCTTTTGCGCTGCAAAGTTTAAAGTCGATGTTAAGCCAATACGGTGTCACCTTACCCTCGAATGTCAAAGCTCAGGTAAAAAACATTGCAGCGGTGATTGTGCATGCGGAGTTGCCTGCGTTTTCTAAAGTGGGGCAGAGCATTGATATTACCGTCTCATCTTTGGGCAACGCGAAAAGTTTGCGTGGCGGCAGTCTGTTAATGACTGCTTTAAAAGGCGTTGACGGTAATATTTACGCCATTGCTCAAGGCAGTTTGGTGGTGGGGGGCTTTGGTGTCGAGGGCAAAGACGGCTCCAGTGTGACGTTGAACATTCCCAGTGTGGGTCGCATCCCTAATGGAGCAATGGTAGAGCGCGAGGTGTTAACCGCTTTAAATCAAAATGATTACATTCAATTGCTGCTGCATTCACCTGATTTTACCACCGCCAAACATTTGACCGATACCTTAAACAGCACCTTAGGGGCCAAGACCGCAGTGGCATTGGATGCCAGCAGCATTAAAGTGTCGGCTCCCAAAGAGAGCGACCAACGGGTCGGTTTTATCTCTTTTTTAGAAAATTTAGAGGTGGTGCCTGGTGAGGCGGCAGCAAAAGTCATTATTAATTCCCGCACCGGCACCATTGTGATTGGTAGCCACGTCACCGTTTCTCCGGCAGCGGTGACCCACGGTGGCATGACGGTCAGCATTACCTCTAATCCGATTGTTAGCCAACCTGGAGCCTTGTCTCAAGGTGAAACGGTGGTGGTGCCTAAAGATGATATTGAAGTGAGTCAAGAGAACAATCGCATGTTTCTGTTTGATTCAGGTGTGACCTTGAGTGAAATAGTGAACGCGGTTAATCAGGTCGGGGCGGCTCCAGGTGATTTGGTGGCGATTTTAGAAGCCTTAAAACAGGTGGGTGCTTTGAAGGCGCAGTTGATTGTGATTTAAGGAGTGTATTGTGAGTCTGAATGGTGATTTTTATTTTGATAACCGTTCCTTGAGCAGTTTGAAATACCAAGCGAGAGCGGCAGGCGGTCAAGAGGAAACCTTAAAAAAAGTCTCACAGCAGTTTGAAGCTTTTTTTATTAAGATCATGTTAAAAAGTATGCGTGATGCCAGTGCCAGCAGTGGCGAAGGTCTGTTTGACAGCCAAGCTACTCAGTTTTATCAACAGATGTTTGATGATCAGTTGTCGGTGACGATGTCCTCGCGGGGCAGTTTTGGCATCTCAAATTTACTGCAACAGCAGCTCTCCACCACCGAAACAGAGTCGAAACGACTTTTTTCTGTTCCTGAACGAAGTCGTTTCCAAGCTCAACAAACCATCCCTCAGCCGCCGTCCATAACAACACGGCGAATGGCTGAGTTGGAACCGCATTTTTCAGCAGAATCACCCGCGGAATTTGTCACTTCTCTTCGACCTTACGCCGTTGCCGCTGCGAAAAAAATAGGCATTGATGCCAATGTCTTGATTGCCCAAGCGGCTTTGGAAACCGGTTGGGGGAAGAAAATTCCAAAACAAACTTCAGGTCAGAGCAGCTTTAATCTGTTTGGTATTAAAGCCGATCAGCGTTGGCAGGGTGAGCGGGTGGTGATCAACACCGTTGAGTTTAAACAGGACCGTTTTGTCACTGAAAAGGCTTCGTTTCGTGCGTATGACTCGGTGAAAGAGTCCATTGAGGATTACATTCAATTCGTTAAAAGAGAGCCGCGTTACAAAATGGCGTTGGCCAACAGCAACGATGCTGAACGTTATCTGCATGAGCTAAAAAAAGCTGGGTATGCTACAGACCCTGAATACGATCATAAAATAATTCGCATTATGCGGGGACGTTTTATTGCCGAGGTTGGGCCGCTTAACAGTTAAGATTGATTAGTTTAATGGGAGGTGTGTCATGAGTGATTTATTATCAATAGGCTTGTCCGGTGTGCTGGCCAACCAAAGCGCATTGGCAACGGCGGGACATAACATTGCCAATGTGAGTACGGCCGGTTACAGCCGTCAAAGTGTTGAATTACACGCCGCTGTGAGTGGCAAAAATACCGGCTCAGGGGTTTCTGGAGGTGATGCACAGAGAGTGTATGAAGGGTTTTGGAGCAGTCAATTACAGCAGTCCGGTTCTGAGAGCAGCCGTTTGCAGACCTTTAACGATATGGCGCGTACGATTGATGACATTTTGGCTGATCCTCAAGGGGGTATGACGCCCGCGTTGCAAAACTTTTTTTCGGCGTTGCAAGATGTGGCCAGTGACCCTGGTGCCAGTTCGACACGTATTGCTTTATTGAGTGAATCTGAGGCGTTGAGCAGCCGTTTTCAAAGTTTGGATCGTCAGTTTAACGACCAAGGCCAATACCTTAATGGTCGTGTGTCTGAATTGGTAAATGAAATTAACGGTTTGGCAGAAGGCATTCAGGGTTTGAATGGAAAATTAATGGGCAGCGCAGAGGGTGCTTCACCGGATTTGTTGGATCAACGGGATCACCTCCTGACCCTGTTGGCCGATAAAGTGGCGGTAAAAACCTCAAATAACGGCGATGGCACAGTGAACGTGTTTATTGGTAATGGCCAGACTTTGGTCAGTGGTGTGGACAGTTTTAAATTAACCACGAAACCGTCGGCAGAGGATGCCAGAGAGCTGGTGGTGGTTTATGAGGGCGTTGGTGGCAGCAGTGACATCAGCAGCCAAATTCGGGGCGGGGAGATGGGTGGTTTGATGGATTTTCGCAATGAAGTGTTGTCGGTGGCGAAAAATCATTTAGGCCGTGTTGCCGTTGGTATCGAGCAGAGTGTAAATCAACTGCACCGTCAAGGTATGGATCTGCAAGGCAATTTGGGAGCTGATTTTTTTAGTACAGAACAGCCGACCGCCCTTGCAAATAGAAATAATCAGGGCAACGCCAATGTTGCTGTGCAAATCAGTGATGTGAGTCAGCTTACGACGCAAAATTACCAACTCTCTTACGATGGGGCAGCTTGGTCACTGGCAAGTGAAAATGGCGCATCGCAAGTGAGTGGTGTTGGGCCTGATCTGGTTTTGAATGGCGTGACAGTTTCGATTGTGAATAACGCCGCAGTGGCCGGTGATCGTTTTCAAATTAACCCATTGGAACAGGCCGCTGCCTCACTGACAACGGTGCTAAAAAATGGCAATGAGATTGCGGCGGCTTCACCGCTAAAAACCTCAGAAGACATTAATAATGGTGGCACTGCACGTCTGTCGGGTTTGAGCATTAATGATGTGGGTAATGCGGCTCTTTTGGCTCCGGTGACCTTGGTTTTTGATGCTCCTCCGACCCGTTATTCGCTGTTGGATGGCACTACGGGAGCGGTGTTGGCCGCAGCGCAGGCGTACAGTGGCAATAACAATATTAATTTAAACGGCTGGCAGGTTAATCTACAGGGGCAAGCCAACGCTGGAGATCGTTTTAATATTGGCAGCAATGTTGGGGGTACGGCAGACAATCGCGCCATGTTGTCCATTTCGGCCTTGCAGTCTCAAGGTGTTTTAAATCAGGGGGCCAGTAGTTTTCAAGAGGCGTACAGCGAATTAGTGGTTAATGTGGGGTCGGTGACCCGTAAGTCGGCGATGCATCGTGATGCTCAACAAGCGTTGTTTGATCAAGTGACGGCTCGTAGAGAATCGGTGGCGGGGGTTAATTTGGATGAAGAAGCGGCTAATTTGGTGCGTTATCAAAAAGCTTATCAAGCGGCAGCGCAAGTAATTTCGACATCACAAAGTCTGTTTCAAACTCTGTTAAATGCGGTTCGATAGGAGAAAAAAATGCGCGTCTCTACCTCGCAGTTGTTTCAGCACAGTTTACGTTCAATGCAAACACAACAGACCAAATTGGCGGATCTTCAGCATCAAATAGCCAGTGGTCAAAAAAACCTACGTCCGTCTGATAATCCGGCTGATGCGGCTCGAAGTTTGAATTTGCAGCAGGTTGTGGATCAGACTCAGCAATATCAGAGCAATATTAATCAGGCACAAGGGCGTTTGGAGTTGGAAGATACGGTGTTAACGGATGTTACCTCGTTGCTGCAACGGGTGAAAGATTTGGCGTTGCAAGCCAATAATGGCTCACTGTCATCGGCGGATATGAGTGCCATTTCTCAGGAGGTGGTGGAGCGTAAAGAGGAGCTGTTGTCGTTGGTGAATACGCGAGATGCTAACGGTGATTTTCTTTTTTCTGGTTTTAAAGGCCGGACACAGGCGTTTGAGAAAAGCGGCAGTGGTGATCTTGCTGGGGTCTCTTTTCAAGGTGATCAAGGCATCAGAGAGATTCAAGTCAGCCCCTCTCGGCGGGTAAAAGATGCGGACTCGGGCAGTGATCTATTTTTGAATGTGGCCTCTCCCGCTGGAGTGGCGGTAACCGCGAGTGTGAATAATGGCGGTACGCTGGCAGCCAGTACGGCGTTTATTACGGATGTAAGTTTGCAAACTCAAAATCGCTATCAGATTACGTTCAATACGCCGACTCAATTTAACCTTGTGGATACAACCACGGCAACCACGGTATTGGTAAACAGCACGTATGTTTCTGGAAAGGCGATTGAATTTGATGGTTTGAAAGTGGTGTTGCACGGTGCGGCTCAAGTAGGTGATCAATTGATTTTGGAGCCGTCTGTTAAGCAGGATGTGTTTACCAGTATGAATAAGTTTATTGATGCTTTGGCGGCGAGTTCGTCGATCTCCAACAGCAATGCACGTTTGTCTGGGGTGTTGGCGGAGAGCATCACTGAATTTGATGCGACAATCTCAAAAAGCATTGAATTTCAGACCCAAGTGGGGGGGCGTTTAAGCTCATTGGCTTCACAAAGCATTGAGAACGATGCTTACTTGATTCAACTTAAAACATCACTGTCAAAAATTCATGATCTTGATTATACCGCTGCCATTTCTCAATTAACCCAAGAGAGTATGGTGTTGCAAGCATCGCAAGCGGCTTTTATGAAAGTTGAAAAAATATCTCTTTTTGATTTTTTAAGATAAAAATTTTTCAACAATATTCATGATCTCTTTTATTTTTTATAAAGATTATTAGATATAAACCGATAGTATAAATGAATGTAGTATGATTCTTTTTTAGGAGAAGTAGAAATGGCTCAAACAATCAACACCAATGTCTCTTCACTCAATGCTCAGCGTAATTTGAATAAATCTCAATCCATGATGACCACCGCGATTCAGCGTTTGTCTTCTGGTTTGCGGATTAACAGTGCTAAAGATGATGCGGCAGGCATGGCCATCAGTACCCGTATGACAACCCAAATTGGCGGTTTATCGGTTGCGATGAGAAACGCCAATGATGGCATCTCTATTGCGCAAACCGCTGAAGGGGCGATGGATGAGATGGGTAATATTTTAAATCGAATGCACGATCTTTCTGTGCAGGGTGCGAGTTATAACAACAGCAACGATCGTGATTCTATGAACCAAGAGGTGACGCAGCTCAAAGATGAATTGAGTCGTATTACCAGTCAGACCCGTTACAACGGCCAGCAGCTTCTGACGGGGGGCTTCAGTGCCAATATTCAGGTGGGTGCTAAAACTGGCGAAACCATCAGTGTGGATGTTTCGAATCTCTCTCCTACGGGTATGGGGGTGGCTTCCAATTACGCCGATGTCTCTTCTCTGGGGTCAGCGGCTCTGGCGGATCGGATGCGCAATCAGTTTCAGGGGGCGGTGGCCTCTACCGATACCATTAACGGCGTGGCGGTAGGGTCTACCATCGCCACTAATACCAACTCTATTTCTAAAATTAATGCCATTAACAGTCAATCTTCAGCGCACGGAGTGGATGCTTTTGGTTATGGCAATGCCGCCATTAGCAGTGCGGATGTGACCGATGCTAACTTGGTGGCAGGTACGGGGTTAGTGGTGGCAACGGGGGAAGTTTCTGTTAACGGCATCAGTATTGATGGTGCGACGGGTTTGACGGATTTGGTGGCGAATATCAATGCAAAATCAGGTCAGCACGGAGTGACAGCAGCAATTGATACAGGAGCAGCAGCGGATCAAAATCGTCTGGTGCTTTATAACACCTCGGGTTCTGCTGTTGAAATGAACGTCAACGGTGCTAATGCAGCAACAACCACGGGGTTTGCCGCAGGCACTACTTCTGTGGATGCAGGAGCGAACGGCTTGATGGTGTTGAATCAGGATTTGAACTCAACGGCGGTCAACTTTAGTACGGGTGTGGCATCAGAAGCGATGACAGGTGTGGCGAATGTTTTGGCAACGCCCGTGACCTACAACTTGACCAATGCGTCGGTCAGCGGTATGAACGTCAACAGTGCAGCAGAGTCCAGTTTGGCCATGTTGGCTTATGAAAAAGCCATTGATCATGTGAATACAGATCGTTCTGTGTTAGGTGCCAAAATGAACCGCTTTGATTCGTTGATTCGTAATTTGGATAACGTCAAAGAGAACATCTCTTCGGCACGTTCGCGGATTCAAGACACCGACTTTGCGGTTGAGACGGCCAACATGAGCAAGGCTAAAATCTTGCAGCAAGCGGGGATGGCGATGGTCTCACAAGCCAATTCTTCCACACAGTCGGTGATGACGCTGTTGCGTTAATCTGCGTTTATATTCCATCAATGACCCATATTTTTGGGTCATTTTTTTTGCCATTTGATTTGATGGCAAATTTTTTGCACTTGTTAAGGGGCATACGGAATGGTTTATGAATAGGTGTTTGTTATGTTGAGTTCGACGGGAATTGGGTCTGGATTAGATGTGCCGAATATCATCGGTAAGTTGATGGAGGTGGAGCGGCTGCCTTTGGTGAAATTACAAAATCGTCAAGGGGGAATGCAATCTAAAATAAGTTCCTTTGGTATGTTAAAAAGCATGATGTCTAATTTTAATGATGCATTGACTAAATTCTCTGATACCAGCAAGATTAAAGCACACTCCACACAAAGTTCAAATGAGGCTGTTTTAACCTCAGCCATCAGCAGCAGTGCCACTCCATCTGTTTCAAAATACAGTGTTGATGTTATTTCCTTAGCACAGTCGCATAAAATTTCTTCCCCTCTATTTCTTAATGCAACGGATCCAGTAGGTGAAGGTACTTTGACGCTCAGTGTGGCGGGGAAAACCTTTGATTTTAATTTGGCTGCAAATAATAACTCTTTAAATGACGTTCGTGATGGTTTAAACAAACGCCTCAACGCAGAGGGTATTCGCGCCAATATAATCAATGTCAATGGCGGTAGTCACTTGATGATTTCAACGCAGAATACGGGGGTAAATAACGCCATAAAAATGACGGTGAGTGCTGATGTTGATGGTAATAATCAAGATCTTAACGGACTCTCTCGGCTTGTTTTTGACCCCTTGGGTACAAAAAACATGAGTGAAATATCTACGGCTCTGGATGCTGAAGTGAAGGTGGATGGCTTTGTGGTAAGTTCGGCCTCCAATACATTGGATAAAACCATTCCAGGTGTTCGCCTTGAGCTTAAAAGTGTGGGTAGCTCGAATTTGACGGTGAACAGTGATGATTCGGATTTTAAAACAGCCGTCTCTGATGTGGTCTCTTCGTATAATAGTTTGCAAGATATTTTGGTTGGTTTTAAATCTGGGCAATTAAAAGGAGAAGCCATGCTATCCTCTATTGAACAAAAATTACGCAGTGTTTTTGCGGGTGAAAATAAGGCTGTTAAAGGCATGAGTGCTTATAAAATGGGCATTGAATTTGATCGTTATGGGAAGATGTCCTTTAATGATGCTCGTTTTAATACTCTTTCTAGTGTAGATAAAAGTCAGTCGTTGGATTTTTTGTCCCTGCCAAAGAGCGGTATGGCAGTGCAGTTAGGTGAGGTGATGGATCTTTATGTTGGGGCGAAGGGCTTTATTGATTCTGTTACAACAGGATTGAACAGTCAGGTGCGTTATATGGATTCCAGTATTGAGAGTATGAATCGGCGCTTGGTGAGTCGTGAAATCACCATGACAAAACAGTTTACGGCTCTGGATACTTTGATTGCGAATATGGATGCCACCAGTGGTTTTTTAACTCAGCAGTTAGAGAGTATGCAGGCGATGGATACAAAAAAATAAGCCATTTTTTAGAGGATAGATGATGCGTGGATCAGCGGAAAAGATGTATAACAGGGTGGGTTTGTATGGCGAAATTGAACAGGCAAACCCACACAAGTTGATTTCCATGTTGTATGAAGGGGCGCTGAAGCGGATTGTGATGGCCAAAAAAGAGTTGGCCCTGAAGAACGTTGCTGAAAAAGGCGTTCTTTTGGGGCAAGCGATGATGATTGTGGCTAATTTAAAATCCTCGTTAAACATGGAGCAGGGCGGTGATATTTCGATTCATTTGACCGATCTGTATGATTATATTGAAACGCTATTATTGAAAGCTAACTTTAATAATGATGCTGAGATGTTGGATGAGGTGATGAATTTATTGCTGGAAATAAAAGGGGCTTGGGATCAAATTGCCTGATCATGATGTTAGTTTGAGTGAAGAGGGCGAACTTGTGCCGCGCATCGCTTCTTTGTGTCAGGAGGTTTCTGTTCTGATTGAACAACAGGCTTGGCAAGAACTTATTTTACGAGACCAAGAGTTGCTGCTGCTGATTCAGCGCGTTTTTGATGGTTCATTGCAATACCGTTTGCAAACAGAACAGATTGAGTCTTTGCACGCTTGTTTGCAGGTGTTGCTGTCTGGCATCGAAAGAGCCAAATTGGCACGAAGTCATGTAACGGAACAATTTTCAAAATCAAAACAAGCGCGTTCCGCAGCAGCGGCTTACGACAGGTGTAAAAAATAATCCCTATCTTATCTCTTCGGTTAAGAGTTCAATCATCTTCTCAGATTAGAATGGCGTGTTTGGCCTGAAAATTGATTGAGTCTAAACATCTGCGTTGTTTTTCCTAGGATTTGTTTTTCTTAGGAGATTAGTTAATAATGCCTGTCATTCGAGCCTTTGTAAGGCTCTCCCGTATTTGAACCAAGCTTCACATATCGAAGGAATGGGTGCTTTATGTCTGAAAAAAATGCGTCAATCCCAAGCAAGATATTGATTTTAGACGAAAATTTAGATCGATCTGCTGCGTTAGCAACGGTGTTAACCTTTTTAGACTACGAGCCGAAAGTGATTTCTGATGCCACGTTAGTCAAAAATATGGCGCTGGGTGAGGATTATTTGGCGGTGTTTGTTGCTTATGATGAATTCTCATTGCAGGAATTGGAACCAGTGAGTGCTGACAAGAACTGTCCCCCCTTTATTCTGTTAGCAGAAGAAGGTGAGATGGAGCGGCGACGAGAAAAACTGGGGAAACGTTATTTAACCCAGGCTAAACATGGTTTGAAATACGAAGCCTTAAACGATTTGATGCATCGAGCTGAGCTGTTTTGTCGCAAAGAGCAGCAGCCACTGGACGATGAAAAGAGGTCGAAAGAGCGTTCTTTGGAGCTGTTCCGCAGCATGGTGGGCAACAGTCGTGGCATTGTTGCGGTGCGTAAAATGATCGAACAGGTGGCGGACACCGAAGCCACGGTGATGATTTTGGGCGCTTCCGGTACCGGTAAAGAGGTGGCGGCGCGCAACATCCATTACATTTCTTCTCGGCGAAATGGCCCCTTTGTGCCGATCAACTGTGGCGCGATTCCCGCAGAGCTGTTGGAAAGTGAGCTGTTTGGGCATGAAAAAGGCGCGTTCACTGGTGCCATCAGCACTCGTCAAGGGCGATTTGAAATGGCCGAAGGTGGCACTCTGTTTCTGGACGAGATTGGTGATATGCCGCTCAATATGCAGGTGAAGCTGCTGCGGGTGTTGCAAGAGCGCTGTTTTGAGCGGGTGGGCAGCAATAAAAGCATCAAAACCAATGTGCGTATTGTGACCGCCACTCATCGCAATTTAAGTGAGTTGATTGCAGCAGGAAATTTTCGAGAAGACCTCTATTACCGTTTGAACGTTTTCCCCATTGATATGCCGAGTTTGGCCGAGCGTATTGATGACCTGCCGTTATTGATCCAAGAGTTGATTGCGCGCATGGAACATGAATTCCATAATTCGGTGCGTTTGACCCCCGCAGCGGTGACGGCGTTGTGTCACTACTCGTGGCCAGGCAATGTGCGTGAATTGGCTAATTTAATGGAGCGTATGGCCATTTTGCACCCCTACGGTGTGGTTGATGTGCGTGATTTGCCCGAAAAATACGTACCGGATGATTTGGATATAAAAAGCCTGCAAATTCTGCCTGACATTCAGCCTGCTTTACACATGGCAGAACAGGTTGTGGTTGAGAGTCAGGCGGTGCGTCTGCCGAGCAGTGGCATGGATCTGAAAAAGTACATGGCGAAAATTGAAGTGGATCTGATTCAGCAGGCACTGGAGGATTCAATGGGTGTGGTTGCCCATGCGGCCAAGCTGCTAACCGTGCGGCGCACCACACTGGTCGAGCGGATGAGAAAGTACGGCATTAGCCGTCGAGAGGAAGCGTCATAAAGCGGTTTTCTGCTTATCTGGTCTAGGTAAGCTACTGTTACATAGGTGTATTTTTTATTGGCACTGATTCTGCATCAATATCGATTGTGTTTAACGGTCGATGAGCATTGCTATCTTCTCCTCCTGTTATCACCTTAACGACCCTTTAACTTTTTTCTAGAGGGTTTTCTTCGCTGTTATTTGATATTTTTCGAGGTTACTCATGTCTGAAATTAATCCAATACAGAGCATCAATCTGAATGTGAATTCCAACAGTGAGCTGTTAGAAAAACAGGCTACTGGCATTGATTTTTATAAATTGGTGCAAGAGCAGATTGGCCAAGTAAACCATTTGCAGAAAGAGTCTGGCTCGTTAGCGGATAAATTTGAGCGTGGTATTGAGGGTGTGGGTCTGGCTGAAGTGATGGTGGCTGGACAAAAATCAACGGTGGCGTTTCAAGCACTGTTGCAAGTTCGGAATAAAGCCTTATCGGCTTACCAAGATATTATGAACATGCCGGTCTGAGTGTTGTTATAGATGCCTGCCTTAGATCAAACGGTGGTTCTTGAGGGTGCAACGGCTCTTGCTGGCAATCATGGTTCAGCAGATAAAGGTTTTGTTGCGACAGTTGAGCGTGTTTCAGAATCGGTGGCGATTAAAAAAGTTGGTTTATTGATCGCGCTTGCTTTGGCCATTGCCATCGGGGTGGTGGTGGCTTTATGGACTGTCGAGCCGCGTTATCAGGCGCTGTTTACCCAATTGGCCGATGCGGATACCTCGGCCATTATGCAGTCGTTGCAAAGCAGTCAAATAGAGTATCGGATTGATCCAGCAACGGGTAATCTTTTGGTGCCAACGGCTAAAATTAGAGAGATTAAATTAAATTTAGCTACTCAAGGTTTACCGCAAGGCAAAGCCAATGGTCTGGAGATGTTGCAAAAAGACCAAAGTTTGAGCACCAGTCAATTTATTGAATCAGCGCGTTACAAACACGCTTTGGAAATTGAGCTGGCTCGTTCTGTTTCATCCTTGCTGGGGGTGGAAAGTGCGCGAGTGCATTTGGCCATCAACAAACAATCGGTGTTTGTTAGAAAAAAAATTAAACCAACGGCTTCGGTATTAGTAAAGCTGTATCAGGGGCGTTCGCTGGAGTCCTCACAAGTGAGTGCTATTGTGCATCTGGTGGCATCCAGTATTGCTTATTTGGAACCATCGCAGGTTACGGTGATTGATCAATACGGCACTTTGTTAACCAACAATGGCGGCAACAGCGATCTCTCTTTAACGGGCAAACAGTTTGATTACAGTAAAAAAGTTGAGGACTCTTTTGCACAACGAATTTTGGGTATTTTGGAACCGATGGTGGGTATGGGGCGTGTGCGCGCTCAGGTGAGTGTGGCGGTTGATTTCTCCAGCAGCGAAAGCAGTAAAGAGCAGTTCGATCCAAAACAGAGGGCGCTGCGTAGCGAGCAGGTGTCTGATCAGCGCAATGGGGCAAACCAGCCAATGGGCATTCCTGGGGCGTTGAGTAATCAGCCCCCAGGAGAGGGAAGCACTGATAAAAAAGCGTTTGATGAAGTGCAAGGTGAGGGTAATCGGACTCACAGTGCGACGCGTAATTTTGAAGTGGATAAACAGATCAGTCGTACTCAGCACGCCTCTGGTACATTGACCCGTTTAACCGCTGCGGTCATTATTGATGAACCAACGGTGCTGGATAAAGAGGGCAATTCTCAGCCATCGGCTTATGATCAGCAGCAGTTGGATAAATTTACTGCTCTGGTTAAAGAGGCGATTGGTTTTAGCAAAGAGCGTGGTGACAGCGTTTTGGTGCTGAGTTCCTCATTCCATAAAGAGGAGATTGAAGTTATTCCAGAATTGCCCATTTGGAAGGAGGTTTGGCTGCAAGAGTTGATTAAACAGGTTTTATCCGGACTCTTTCTGTTAATCGTTATGTTGTTAATCGTGCGGCCACTGATTAAAGCGGTTTCCCACAGTCAGAAGTTGGCTGAGTTAAAGCAGAAGCAGCAACTCACCGCGCAGAAAAACCAAGTAGAGGCACGAAAGAAAAGCAAATCTGAGGGCATTGAGGGAGAGTTGACCGAGGGTGAGGTGATACTCAGTGGCGATGAAAAATTGACGGCTCTGTTGACGGATAAATCTCAAGCAGGGTATGAGAAAAAAATAGAGTATGCACGGGAGTTGGTGGCGGAAGATCCTAAAAAAGTAGCCAATATGGTTAAAGGGTGGTTGGAGGTTGATGAAAGCTGAAGAGGGTGAAGGCTTAAGCGGTGCAGAACGTTCGGCGGTTCTGCTGATGATTTTAGGTGAGAGTGAGGCCTCGGAGGTATTAACTCACATGAACCCAAAAGAGGTACAGAGTATTGGTTCGTGTATGAGTGCAATGAGCAATATTACTCGCGATAAAGTAGAGAAGGTTTTAGATGAATTTTTAACAGATTTGAAGAACCAGACCGCTCTAGGCATCGGTTCAAATGATTATGTGAGAAGCGTGTTAACCAAAGCCTTGGGTGAGGATAAAGCCGGTAACGTAATTGATCGCATTATGTTAGGTGGTAATAGCCAAGGTTTGGAAGCCTTAAAATGGATGGAGCCGCGAGAAGTGGCGGAAGTGATTCGTCTGGAGCACCCGCAAATCATTGCTATCGTGCTCTCTTATCTTGACAGTGATCAATCGGCACAGATTCTTAAATGGTTGCCGGAGAGAGCACGCCCCGATGTGTTGATGAGAATTGCGACATTGGACGGCATCCCCCCTTCGGCATTAAAAGAGCTGGATATTATTTTTGAAAAATACCTCTCTACCGAAGGCACAATGAAATCAGCCAATGTGGGAGGGATTAAATCTGCCGCAGAAATCTTGAACTTGGTTGATTCCTCATTGGAGTCGGAGATCATTGAATCTGTAAAAGAGCTTGATCAAGAGTTGGGCGATGATATTGAAGACTTGATGTTTGTTTTTGAGAATTTAATTGATGTGGACAGCAGCGCTATTCAAGCCTTGATGCGTGACATCAGTACCGATGTGTTAGTCAGTGCCTTGAAAGGCGCGGATGAAAATTTAAGAGACAAGTTCTTGAGTAACATGTCAAAACGCGCCTCGACCTTGCTGTTGGAAGATATGGAGGCCAAAGGACCGATGAAATTGAGTGACGTTGAAGCAGCACAAAAAGAGATTTTGGGCATTGCGCGTCAAAAAGAGCAAAACGGCGAGATTGTGTTGAGTGCGGGAGATGAGTTTGTTTAGCGAGAGAGAGTTCTAAAATGGCACTGAACCACAGTTATGCAAAAAAAAATCGATCTCCTCAGGCTTGGAATCTACCCAACGTTAATGGGGTGGTGATTGAAGATTTTGAACAAGGGGAGCCAGCAGTACCAGCGCCCAGAAAAACGCCTACTGGAGAAGAGCAAGAGGTCACGTTGGAGCCGTGCCATGATCGGCGTGTTTTGCCGAGCGTGGAGCAGATTGCGAGCATTGAACGTCAAGCGCACGAAGAGGGTTATAAAAAAGGCCATGCGGAGGGTTTGGCTCAAGCAAAAGCCAGCGCACAGGAAAAAATAGTCGCTTTTGAACGTTTGTTGCATAAGATGAATGCACCGTTTGATGAGCTGGCTGAGCAGGCGGAAGAAGAGCTGCTGTTGTTGGTGCTGACTTTGGCCAAACAGTTGGTGCGCCGCGAGATCAAAACAGCGCCAGGTGAGGTGATTGCGGTGTTGCGTGAATCCATTGCCCTGCTGCCCTCCTCCAGCGCTGAAATACGCATCCATCTGCACCCCGATGATGCACTTCTGGTGCGAGAGTTACTTTCGGTGAGCGAGGAAGGTAATCAAAACTGGCATCTTTATGAAGACCCTATGCTGACTCGGGGC
>JAUZRS010000051.1 GCA_030950195.1 Gammaproteobacteria bacterium
AAAATCCGAACGTCAGTACGTCGATAAATTGAGCCGTATCTTTCCGATTCACGGGGTTCTTTGCCAGCCGGTGGCCGAAGCGGAGATGCAGGAATTACTGCAAAATTCGGGATTGAGCTAAGGCGTTAAGTTTCTGTTTAGATGGGCGTGTTATAACTCTATTTTGATTTATTTCTGGTTTTTTAACGTCTTAAGGTGATCGTGATGAGCGAAGTAGAAGGAATTAAAGGCTATGGTGTGACGGCGCGTCTGCTGCATTGGGGAATGGCCATTTTGATTGTGGCGCTGTTTTTGGTCGCATGGAATATGGAAGATCTTCCCAAAGACAGCGATGAACGTAGCGATATGTTTGCTCTGCATCGTGCTTTGGGTGTCTTTGCTGGGCTGTTGATTTTGCTGCGTCTGCTTTGGGTCAATCTCAGTGTGGATTATTTGTTGCCATCTCAAGGACCAAAATGGCAAGCCTTGGCGGCTAAATTGGGGCATTGGGGGCTTTATGCTTTGCTGCTTTCCATGCCGTTGACGGGTATTTTGGGTTCGATTTACGGTGGCCATTCGATTGATGTTTTTGGTTTGTTTAGTATTCCGCGTCAGCCGGACAGTGATTTGCTCGCCGGTTATGCAGATAAACTGCATGAATTAGGGCAGTACGCCTTGATGGCTTTGGTGGGGGTGCATGTGTTGGCGGCCTTGCTGCATCAATTTGTGCAAAAAGACGGTACCTTGACTCGCATGATGAAGGGTTAGAGGAGAAAGGCTAGGGCGGAAGATGTTCCGCCCCTTGTATCTACGGCCTTGTGTGAATTATTTTTTCTTACGTGGAATGTAGAGATCGGTGATGCTGCCTTCGGCCATCTCGGCGGCGAAATTGATCGTCTCTGACAGGGTCGGGTGAGCGTGAACCGTCAGCGCGATGTCCTCTACGTCTGCGCCCATCTCCAGTGCCAAGACCGCTTCGGCGAGTAATTCTCCGGCGTTAGTGCCAACAATGCCAGCGCCTAAAATGCGCTTGGTCTCTTTATCAAACAGCAGTTTGGTCAAACCTTCGTTACGGCCAATACTCAGAGAACGTCCGCTGGCCGCCCAAGGGAACGCACCTTTTTCATATTCAATCCCCTGCTTTTTGGCTTCCGTTTCCGTCAACCCCATCCACGCTACTTCAGGGTCGGTGTAGGCCACCGACGGAATGGTCAAGGCATCGAAATGGGATTTCATCCCGCTGATCACTTCGGCAGCCACTTTGCCTTCGTGGGTCGCTTTGTGTGCCAACATCGGTTGGCCAACGATGTCACCGATGGCAAAGATGTGCGGTACATTGGTGTGTTGCTGGGAATTAACGGCGATAAAACCGCGTTCATCCACCGCCACTCCAGCGTTTTCAGCACCGATGTTATGTCCATTGGGGACTCGACCCACGGCCACCAACACTTTGTCAAAGGTGTCTGAGTCGGGGGCTTTTTTGCCTTCAAAACGGACCTTGAGGCCGTTTTCTTGTGACTCGATGGCGGTGACGCGGGTGTTGAGGTAGATGTTCTCGTAGCGTTTTTTAATCCGTTTTTCCAGCGGGCGTACCAGATCACGGTCACAGCCAGGGATCAAACCGGGTGACAGCTCCACCACAGTTACTTTGGAGCCGAGAGCGTCGTATACCGTGGCCATCTCCAGACCAATAATGCCGCCGCCGACCACCAACAAGCGTTCAGGAATGCCGTCCAGTTCCAGTGCGCCAGTGGAGTCGATTAGGCGCGGATCGTCGTTGGGGAAGACAGGGATCTGAGTGGCTTCGGAACCGGCGGCAATGATCAGGTTATCAAAACCGATGATTTTAGTCCCCTCGTCGTTCTTCACTTGAATCTGATTGGGGTTGAGCAGCGTACCAAGGCCGTGAACTACGCTCACTTTGCGTTGCTTAGCCAAGGCTTTCAGGCCGCCGGTGAGCTGCTTGATGATCTTGTTTTTCCAACCCACCAAGCTGGTCAGGTCGATCTTGGGCTGACCAAAGGTGATGCCGTGTGAGGCCATCTCATCCGCTTCGGTGATGATGTGGGCGCTGTGCAGCAGCGCCTTGGAGGGAATGCAACCCACATTCAGACAGACCCCACCTAAGTTGGGGTAACGTTCGATTAAGAGGGTTTTTTTGCCCAGATCGGCAGCACGGAAGGCGGCGGTGTAGCCGCCAGGGCCGGAGCCGAGCACCACCACTTCGGCGTGCAGATCGCTGTCGCTGCTGGGATTAGCCGCAGTGGAGGCGCTGGTTGGGGTTGTTTCGGCAGCCGCTGGCGCAGCTTCTTTCTCAGGAGCCTTTGCAGCAGTGCTCGCCAGTTCCAAGGTCAGTACTGCATCGCCTTCGCTGAGGCTGTCGCCAAGGGCGATGTTAATCTCTTTCACCACTCCCGATTCGGGCGAGGGGATCTCCATGCTGGCTTTGTCGCTTTCCAGCGTCACCAAAGAGTCTTCGGCAGCAACTGAGTCGCCCACGGAGACCAAAATTTCGATCACTTCAACGCCAGCAAAATCGCCGATGTCGGGTACGGTGACGGTAGTTAATTTGCTCATAAATAAAATCCTCGGTTAAAGCAGCAGGCGGCGCATGTCGGCCAACACGCGGCTCAGGTAGCTGGTGAAGCGTGCGCCGTCGGCTCCGTCAATGACGCGATGGTCGTAGGAGAGGGACAGCGGCAGCATCAGGCGAGCAGCAAATTCACCATCGGGTTGATAGATCGGCTTCATAGCGGAACGCGAAACGCCCAAAATGGCCACTTCTGGTGCATTGACGATAGGGGTGAAGGCACTGCCACCGAGACCGCCCAAGCTGGAGATGGTGAAACAGCCGCCTTGCATATCCTTGGGGCCGAGTTTTTTGTCGCGGGCTTTGATGCTGATGGCGGTCAGCTCTTGTGCCAGCTCCACCAAGCTTTTTTGATCCACGTCGCGCACCACCGGCACCACCAAACCGTCGGGGGTCGCTACCGCAATGCCGATGTGATAGTACTTTTTCAGGATCAAGTTTTCGCCACTGGCGTCCAGTGAGGCGTTGAAACGGGGGAACTGTTTTAGGGCGGAGACCACCGCCTTCATCAAAAAGGCGAGCAGGGTGATTTTGATCCCGCGATCTTTGTATTCGCCCACCAACTGTTTACGAAACGCTTCCAGATCGGTGATGTCGGCATCGTCAAATTGGGTCACATGTGGGATCGTGACCCAATTGCGGTGCAGCACTTGGCCGGTGATTTTGTTGATTTTGCTCAAGGGCAGGTTTTCAACTTCACCGAACTTGCTGTAGTCGATGTTGGGCATGGCGGCCACGGCCAGCCCGCTGCCACTCACGCTGGCGCTAGAGGCGTTTGAACCTGTGCCACTCAGCGCGACTTTGATAAAGCCCTGCACGTCGCTTTTTAGGATGCGGCCTTTGCGGCCACTGCCACCGATGCGGCTGATGTCGGCACCCAGTTCACGGGCAAAGCGGCGCACCGCTGGGCTGGCGTGAGCCGAATTGCCGCTGGGCGCAGCTGCCACAGGCGCGGGTGCTGCTGGCACAGGTGCTGGAGCCGCTGCTTTGGGCGCTTCAGGAGCGGGGGTTGGTTTGGCGGTTGCAGCGGCGGGTGCGGCCTCTGTGGGCGCGACTTCGGTGGCTGCGGCGCTTGAATCAGCCGCATGCAGCCACATCACCAGATCGCCTTCGGAGAGGGTGTCACCGATATTGACCTCGATTTTACCCACCACGCCGTTGGCGGGAGCGGGAATTTCCATGGTGGCTTTGTCGCTCTCCAGAGTGACCAGAGAATCTTCGGCGCTGACCGTGTCGCCGCTGGCGACCAGTATTTCGATCACCTCAACAGCGGCAAAATCACCGATGTCGGGCACTAAAACTTTTTCTTCGTTAGCCATGTTACTGCTCCCTAGACCGTGATTGGGTTGGGTTTGTTGATGTCGATGCCGTATTTTTTGATCGCTTCGCTGACTTTGCTGGCGGCAATCTCTTTGCGATCCGCCAAGCTTTTCAGGGCAGCAACGGCGATGTAGTGGCGATTGACTTCAAAGAAGGTGCGCAGTTTTTCGCGGCTGTCGGAGCGGCCAAAGCCGTCGGTGCCGAGCACTTTATAGTCACTGGGAACATAAGCGCGAATCTGATCGACGTAGGCGCGGATGTAATCGGTGGCCACCACAACGGGGCCTTCGCTGTCAGACAAACATTCTTCGACGTAGCTGATGCGGGCTTTTTTCTTCGGGTTGAGCATGTTGTAACGCTCCACATCGTGGCCGTTGCGTGCCAGTTCGTTGAAGCTGGTGACGCTCCAGACATCGGCGCTGACCCCGAAATCATTTTGCAGCAGTTCGGCGGCGGCGATGGCTTCACGCAAAATGGTGCCACTGCCCATCAGCTGTACTTTGGGGCCTTTGTTGGGATTCTCTTGTAGGCGGTACATGCCTTTGAGGATGCCCTCTTCAACGCCCTCTGGCAGCGGCGGTTGTTGGTAGTTTTCGTTCATGGCGGTGATGTAGAAGAAGACGTTTTCTTGTTTTTCCACCATGCGTTGCATGCCGTTGTGAATGATGACCGCCATTTCGTACGCAAAGGTGGGGTCGTAAGCAACGCAGTTAGGGATGGTGTTGGCCACCAACAGGCCATGACCGTCTTGGTGTTGCAGCCCTTCGCCGTTGAGGGTGGTACGCCCTGCGGTTGCACCGATTAAGAAACCTCGTGCTTGCATGTCACCGGCAGCCCAGGCGAGATCGCCGATGCGCTGGAAGCCAAACATGGAGTAGTAAATGTAGAAGGGGATCATGTTGACGCCGTGGTTGCTGTAGGCGGTGGCCGCTGCAATCCAAGAGGACATGGAACCGGCTTCGTTGATGCCCTCTTCGAGGATCTGGCCGGATTTGTCCTCTTTGTAGTACATCAACTGATCACGATCTTGTGGTTCGTAGAGTTGACCGACGGAGGAGTAGATGCCGAGCTGACGGAACATGCCTTCCATACCGAAGGTGCGCGCTTCATCGGGGACGATGGGAACGATGTTTTTGCCGACTTTTTTATCGCGGGTCAGGGCGGTCAAGATGCGCACAAAGGCCATCGTGGTGGACATTTCCCGTTCACCGCTGCCTTTGAGCATCGCCGAGAAGGCCTCCAGTGCAGGGACTTCCAGCGGCGCGGCCAGATGTTGGCGCGAGGGCAGATAGCCGCCGAGGGCTTTGCGACGTGCTTGCAGGTACTGCATCTCTTCGCTGTCAGCGGACGGTTTGAGGTAGTCGGCGTTGGTGGCCTGTTCGTCGCTCAAGGGCAGGCGGAAACGGTTGCGGAAGGCAAGCAGATCATCGTTGTCGAGTTTTTTCTTCGAGTGGCTGATGTTCTGCCCTTCGGCGGATTCACCCATGCCGTAGCCTTTGACCGTTTTGGCCAAAATCACCGTGGGTTGGCCTTTGTGGGCGACGGCTTCGGCGTAGGCGGCGTAGACTTTGTGTGGGTCGTGACCGCCGCGATTGAGGTGCCAGATGTCGTCATCGGAGAGATGAGATACCAGCTCTTTCAGTTCGGGGTATTTGCCAAAGAAATGTTCACGGGTGTAAGCACCGCCTTTGGCTTTGTAGTTTTGGTACTCGCCATCGACGCACTCTTCCATGCGTTGGCGCAGCAGGCCGGTTTTGTCTTTGGCCAATAAGGGATCCCAATAAGAGCCCCATACCACTTTGATTACATTCCAGCCCGCGCCTCGGAAGACCGCTTCCAGTTCTTGGATGATTTTGCCGTTGCCGCGCACGGGGCCGTCAAGGCGTTGCAGGTTGCAGTTGACCACAAAGGTGAGGTTGTCGAGTTTTTCACGCCCGGCCAGTGAGATGGCACCGAGGGATTCTGGCTCGTCGGTTTCACCGTCACCCAAGAACGCCCAGACGCGCCGTGGTTCGGTGTTGGCCAGTTTGCGGTGCTGCATGTATTTGAGGAAACGCGCTTGGTAGATGGCCATAATCGGCCCCAACCCCATGCTGACGGTGGGGAACTGCCAAAAGTCGGGCATCAACCACGGGTGTGGGTAGGAGGAGAGGCCAATGTCTTTGCCTTCCGATTCTTGACGGAAGTGGTTGAGCTGATCTTCGCTCAAGCGCCCTTCGAGAAAGGCGCGAGCGTAGATGCCAGGCGAAGAGTGGCCTTGCAAAAAGAGCAGATCACCGCCGTGTTCAGGGGTTTGGGCGTGAAAGAAGTGGTTAAACCCCACATCGTAAAGGGTGGCTGAGGAGGCAAAACTGGCGATGTGGCCACCCAGATCGGGGTTATGGCGGTTGGCACGCACCACCATTGCCAAGGCGTTCCAGCGAATGTAGGAGCGCAAACGGCGTTCCAACTCTTGATTGCCGGAGCTGCGTTTTTCCAGATGGGTCGGAATGGTGTTGAGGTAGGCGGTGTTGGCACTGAAGGGCAGGTGCGCACCGGAACGGCGCGCCTGATCGATTAATTTCCCGAGTAGGTAGTGGGCGCGTTCAGGTCCTTCGGCATCAATGACCGCTTCCAGGGCTTCGAGCCACTCTTGAGTCTCTTGGGGATCAATGTCGGGTAGTGTAGTCATAGTGTCCTCACGCCAAAGTGACGAGTGATTTTATGTGGTGGCAGAAGCCGTGTTTACGGATTGGCTCGGCCTTAAAAAAAGGGACTCATTATGCCTGAACTGGGTGATGCTTAGAAGCCTGTGAATGATTCGCTGGGGTTGGAAGTGGTTTTTTTATCTTTGGCCGGAAGGGTTGGCTGGGTGCGTTGTGAAGAATTTAAGGTTAGAATGAGCTAATAAAATTTTGGGTCAGCGATTCGAATAACAATAATAACGAAATGCTGCGTATTGAATGTAAGGGGGGAGGGAGTTGATGTTGGGTTACGTGCCATTGCTGTTTTTTGTGAGCTTTTTAAGTGCTGCGGTGCAGGCTGTGGAGTACAGCCGTGAGGAGCAAGATCTGTTATTGCTTTACGGTGATGAAGAGATGATCACCATTGCTACGGGTGAGCAGCAACCGCTTTCAAAAGCACCGGCGGTGGCCAATGTGATCACCGCTGAGCAGATCAGAAGGATGGGGGCGACGGATCTGGATGAGGTGCTGGAGAGTGTGCCGGGGCTGCATGTGTCACGCAGCGCAAGTTACAGCCCACTTTATCTGTTTCGTGGCATTGCTTCCAGTTTCAACGCCGAAGTATTGATGTTGATCAACGGCGTGCCGATCAACACCTTGTTTGTCGGTGATCGGAATCAAGTCTGGGGTGGCATGCCGGTGCAGGCGATTGCTCGGGTTGAGGTGATTCGAGGGCCAGGTGCGGCGATTTACGGTGCCGATGCGTTTGCGGGGGTGATTAACGTCATCACTAAAAACGCGGCGGACATTAACGGTACCGAAGTGGGTTTGCGTTACGGCAGTTTTGCTAGCCAAGAGGTCTGGTTGCTGCACGGCAGTGAGTGGGCCGGTTGGCAGTGGGCCTTTGCGCTGGAAGGCAGTCGAACGGATGGCGCTAATAGCATCATCGAACAAGATGCACAGAGTGGTTTGGATCAGCTTTTGGGCAGTCAGGCCTCTTTGGCACCGGGACCTGTGAACCTGCAAAGAAATAACGTGGATCTACGTCTGGAGCTGGGGCGTGGTAATTTTGTGGCGCGCTTGGGTTTGCAGCGTCGTACGAATTCGGGTGTGGGTGTGGGGGTGGCATCGGCATTGGATCCTAATGGTCGTCTGGGCAGTGATCGCTGGAATCTGGATCTAAATTATCACAACGTCAGTTTGGCTGAAGATTGGGACATCAGCTCGCAGTTGAGCTTTTACGACACCTCGCAAGTGGTTGAGCAGAATTTGCATCTTTTCCCTGCGGGCAGTCTTGGTTTTCAAGAGGGTGTTATTGGCAACCCTGAGGTATTTGAGCGCCATCTTCGCGGTACTGTTTCGGCCTCGTATGCGGGTTTTTTCAGTCACCGAATTCGTTTGGGTTTGGGGTATGCGGTGAGTGACTTGTATCGGGTTAATGAGACAAAAAACTTTACCTTTTCTGCGGGCTCTCCTCTGCCGATGCCTCTGGGTGGGGTGCAGGATGTTTCGGACAGTGATGCGGTTTTTTTGTCAGAGGGCAAACGTAAAAATGCCTATGTTTTTTTGCAAGACATCTGGAAATTGGCCAACGATTGGGAGTTGACATCGGGTGTTCGGCTGGATGATTACAGTGATTTTGGTCAGACCGTTAATCCACGCTTGGCTCTGGTTTGGTCGATGGGACAAAATTCAACTCTGAAGTTGTTGCACGGGCAGGCGTTTCGTGCCCCCGCCTTTGTGGAGACTCAGGGCCGAAATAACCCAGTGGCTTTGGGTAATGCAGATCTGAAACCGGAGACAATCCAGACGACGGAGTTGGCCTTTGAATATTATCCTCAGGAACGTCTGCGCTTAAGCACCAGCCTGTTTCGTTATGTCTGGCAAGACATTATTCGTTTTGAAACGGTGGATCCGAGCAGTGCAGATCTATCAAAACGGGCGCAAAACAGCGGCAGTCAGAGCGGTGCGGGCCTGGAATTTGAAATTGATTGGCGCGTGAACAGCGATCTTCATTTGATGCTGAACTCCGCTTACCAATATTCGCATGATGAGCGCAGCGGTCAGTCTGCTGCCAACGCCCCCAATCATCAGCTTTATCTGCAGGCCAATTGGCACTTTCACCCTGCTTGGAGTTTAAACTCACGTTTGAACTTGGTGATGTCGAGAGCCAGAGAAACGGGAGATCTACGGGAGGAAGTGGCCGATTACAGTACCTTGGATGTGAGTGTGCGGCGTCGTTCGGTCGTTGCAGGTTGGGCGGTTGCTGTGGGGGTGCGTAATCTGTCGGATACGGATCGTCGCGAGCCGTCATCAGCAGAAATTCCAAATGATCTGCCTCTGTCAGGGCGAAATGCCTTTGCTGAGCTGAGTTACACCTTTTAGGCTGAGTTGAAATTTGATTTTATGGATATAGGTTATTTCAAACAGGCTGTTATCACCGACTTTTGGGGCGATTGGTGTTGATTGCGCTGCGGAAGGTGGTGTACGGAGTGGGGTTTTTAATTCTGGCTCTTATGCCGTTGCAACCTGTGTTGGCGCAGCAGCCTGTGGCGGTGGTGTATCCGCAGGTGGATGAGCGTTTTCAATTCATTTTTGCCGAGATGCTAAAGGGCATTGAGTCTGTTATGGGCGAGCCGGTGCGCAGTTATGTGTTGCCCGCCGAGTATCAACTCGATGACTTGGACCACTGGCTTGACGTGCAAGATATTGATACGGTGATTGCCTTAGGTGGCTCCAGCTCCCGAGCGTTGGCGCAGTTGAACGGGTTGGTGCGGGTGGTTTATGGCGGTACGGATCTTTCCGTGAGTCGTGGTGGTAGCACAGGAATCAGTTTGATGCCTGATCCCAAGCTGTTATTTGAACGTTTGCGTTCGTTGGCTCCTGAGATAGAGACGGTCACGGTCATTTACAGCATGGAAAATAATGCCTGTTTAATTGAAAAAGCGCAGCAAGAAGCGCGTGACAGCGGTCTAACTCTGGAGGCGATTCCTGCAGGAAGCATGAAGGAGGCTGCGGGTTATTATCGGCGTTGGTTGAAACAGCTGGACGTTAAAAAAGACGCATTGTGGTTGCCGATGGATCGAATCACGGTGGATCAAAGTCGGCATTTTTCCAATCTATTGAGCCAAGCGTGGGAGCGAGAATTTGTGATTTTTTCCAGTACGTCGGTACACGCGAAACGAGGTGCGCTTTTTTCTCTCTATGCGGATCATAATGCCTTGGGGAAAAGTTTGGCACGGATGGCGCGACGTCAATTGCAGCAAGATGCTGGCGATGAGGGCATTCGCCCCTTGTTAGAAGTGAAGTCTGCTCTTAATCGACGTACCGCAGATCATCTTGGTTTACGTTTGGTGCCACGCCAAATTCGATCTTTTGATCTCTTATTTCCTCGACGTTATTAGCCCATAATCTGAGCAACTGGCATGCACTTTACGCACATTTCACGTTGGGGTTTTAAACAGCAGCTTATCTTGGCGTTTACGTTGGGCATTTTCTGTTTGGCGTTGATCTCTTCTTTGACCATTTCTGCTTATTCCAGTGACGGCTTGCGTCAGCAAGCCCTTGAACAGGGTCTGAAGGTAACGGAATCCTTCGCTCGTCAGAGTGCTTTGGCTTTGCTCTACGAGAGTGCAGAAAACGCCAAAGAGGCGGGACGGTTGGCACTCTCTTTTCCCGATGTGGTTTCCGTTACCATTTTTCAACCGAACCATAAGGTGCTCTTCTCTGCGGGGATGAAGGTTGCGGATTTGCAGCAGGACGAAGAGAAGGCAGAATTATGGTCATTGCTCGGACGTTTGGAAGGTGAGACCGATCAGGCGTGGTATTTTGTTGCGCCTGTGTTCAGCGATAACGTCAGAGACAACGACAACTCCCCTTTCAGCGTGCAGGCGGCGAACCCTGACTTGATCGGTTACACACGTTTGGTGATGAGCAAAGCTTCTCTTAATCAGGTGCTTGATGACGTCTTTAAAGTCAATCTCTACATTTCCCTATTGCTGTCGTTGGTGCTGTTGTCGGTTTTATTGGCCATTACCACACGGGTAACCAAACCGTTGATGCAGCTGGCAAGAGCGATGAAACGGGCGCAGTTGGGGGAGAAAAAGGTGCGTTCGTCGGTCAACGGACCACAGGACATTATGCTCATGGAAGGGGCCTTCAATACCATGATGGATGTTTTGGAAGCGCGTGAATTGGAGTTGCAAAAAGCCCGTGATACGGC
>JAUZRS010000052.1 GCA_030950195.1 Gammaproteobacteria bacterium
GTGGTGCATCTCGATGCGCTGGATCGAGTGTTCTATTTTAACGGTCGTTATCAGCCTTCGTTTGTCACCGCGCTGCGTCGTTTTCAACTCTCAGAAGAGCAAGTGAAAGAGCGGGTTTTGGCTGATCTTGGGTTGTCTCAAGTCTGGAAAATAACGCTTGGACAAGTGATCTACGGCGATAAAAATCCCCGTCTAACTTATCGTGTGGATGTGAACCCCAGGCTGGGCAGTCGTTGGCTTTATTTTGTTGATGCCAGCAGCGGTGAGATTTTGCATCGTTTGAACAATCTGCATGACGGGGTGCAGCGCAGCAGCGGGGTTGACCTGTTAGGGCGGGCGCAGACCTTCAGCAGTTGGTCGCAAGAGGGGGTTTCTTATCTGATTGATCCACAAACCCCTCTTAACGATCTGTTAGCGAAGGATGATCCGGTCTTGCATGGCCCGAAAGTTAAAGGAGACACCTTTATTTACGATGCTCAGCAGGGGGATGGCACACAGCTGGAATTTGTCACACAAAACGGGAGTTGGGATCCGGTGGCGGTCAGTGCGATGGTACACACGCGGCAAGTGTACGACTATTTTTTGCAGCAGCACGGACGGCAGAGCTTGGATGATCAAAATAAAAATTTGCTGGTGGCAATACATTTTGGTGATCGGCAAGACAACGCCTTTTGGAACGGCAGCATGATGGTTTACGGTGATGGAGATAGCCTATTTGAGCCATTGGTTAAATGTCTGGATGTGGCGGCACACGAAATGACCCACGGGGTGATCGAAAGCTCGGCCAATCTGCGTTATGAAAACCAGAGTGGGGCGCTGAACGAATCCTTTGCCGATGTGTTTGCCGCGCTGGTGGACGGCGACGACTGGCTGATTGGTGAGGACTGCACGTTGGCAGCACCCCGCTACCTGCGCAGTTTGGCTGATCCCCATCTGGGGCGGTTGCGCCAACCGAGCAGCATGGATGAGTACCTGAATCTGCCCAATACCCCCGAAGGCGACAACGGCGGGGTACATATCAATAGTGGTATTCCCAATCGTGCTGCGTATTTGATCGCTGAGGCTTTGGGTGGTGAGGGGCGGCGTGTGATGGGAGAGATATATTATCACGCTTTGACCCGCTACTTGACCTCTTCAGCGCAGTTTATTGATGCTCGTCGTGCGTTGACTCAGGCCGCAGTGGATCTCTACGGCAGTGGTTCGGCAGAGGCGCAGGCGGTGGCTGAGGCGTGGGATCAAGTGGGGGTGTTGGAGGGTTTGAGTTCGGCCAGCGATAATCAGCCGCAAGCGGCTCCGCTGGTGGAGGGAGAGCAGTTGATGGTCTATTTACGCCCCGAAGACGGTAGCCACGACGGCGGCATTGATGAGAACTATTTTCTCTATCTGGATAATCTCAGTGATCCGGCAGCGGAATCGCAGCAGGTGAGTTTGCAGGCGGCCTTTTACAGCAAAGCGGCGCTGTTTACCGATCTGAGCGGCACTCATGTGCTGTTTGTGGGACAGGATCTAAACCTGTATCGCAGTGATCTGAGTTTGCCGCTTTTTTCGCGCACACGGCGTTTGACCACCGAGGGCAATCTCTGGAGTGTGGCGGTCTCGCCTGATGGTCAGCAGATCGCTTACACCACGGCGGCTCTGGATGACAATCGAATTCATCTGCTCTCTTATGCGGGCGGTGATTTTGAACAGCGCAGTTTTGCCATTCCGCTGCCCAATTATCAGCAAGGCAGTGACAGCTCCTTGGGTTTGGTGCGCTACGCCGATTCGCTCAGTTTTGATTACAGCGGCAGCACTTTGCTGTTTGATATGAAAGTTTGTGTGCCGCAGCCACAGCGCCCCTGTTTGGTGGAGAACGACGGTTCCGGTTACAACTACTGGTCGATTGGCTTTCTGGATCTGGCGCGCTCAACGGCGGAAGTACCGCTGTTTCGTTTTCCCTTTGCCAGCCAAAACCCCTCCATTAGCTTGGGATATCCGGTGTTTGCCGCCAACAGCACCTCGGTGGTGGCGTTGGATTTGATTGAGCAGGATGCCAATGGGGTGCGTTCGAGGGTGGTGAGCATTGACTTTGAAGGGCAACGTATCAACACAGTTTATGATTATCTGCGTTTTGGCAGAGACGAGCCTTTTTGGGGTGTGCCGAGTTTTTGGGGTGATGACCTCTCTTTGACTGTGCAGCAGCCTTTGAACAGTACAGCCGAGGTCTCTGTTTGCCAAGTGCCTTTGGGTACGGAGAGCAGTGCCTGGGAGGGCGTGACCGCTGGGGTAACGTCGTTGAATTCCGCTGCGGTGGCCATGCCGATCATGCATCGTGCTGGGGTGCGGGATCTGTCGGCGCGTTTGCAGGCCAGTTCGACGTTGTTGGATTTTGGCGATGTGGCGCTGGGAGAGGTAAAAACACGCTTGGTTACGCTGCACAACCGTGGCAATCGCCCCTTGGATATTATTGCCATTGAATTGGATGACGATGATTTTCGCCATAACGGCAGCAATCTGCGTTTGCAGATTGGCGGCAGCATTACTTTGGCGGTCAACTTTGTGCCGAACCAAACAGGAGTGAAAACGGCCACTTTGCGTTTTATTACCACAGGATCGCCATCAATGCTGTCGGTCTCTTTGAGTGGCAGTGTGGCAGAGGTTGAGGGTCAGGGAGAGATCAGTGAACGTGTGCTATTTGGTCTCTTATTGACATGGGGGCTTTCTTTGGCTAGACAAGGCGGGCGTGTGCAACGACAATGGGCGCGTTTTGGGAACAGTGGGAAAGGATGTGATTCCAGCAGAGATTAAAAAAATAGAGTCGGAATTTAAGCAGCTACAGCAACGTTTGTTGCTTGAGCAGCCGGGCATTGCCGCTGAAGCGCAGAAACTGTGGGATCGTTGGGCAGAGATGTTAGCGCAATTGCCTGCTGTGCCGCGTGCAGCGGATTCGGTGCAGGTGAGCGAACAAGGGGCGGCAATGTTGCTGCTGCTAGGTGAGCTTTCCTTGTTGCTGGAAAAACGCGGTGTGCAGAAACTTGCTGAGGCCTTTGAGGATCTCTGTTTTCCGTTGGCGCTGTGGCTGGTGAACGCCGCTGCTGAGCTGCGTGAATTGCAAGGGGTGGTCAATGCACTGGCGCGTTTGGCCAACAGCGTCAGTGATGAACGAGTGCTGGCGGGGCTATCGGCCTCTATTGGGGCTTTGATTCAGAAAGTGACGGCGACGGTCAGTCACGATATGGACAATGCGGATCCGAACCGACCTTGGCGTTTGCTGCTGTTGAATCGGGCCATTATCGCTACCCGCAGTCACGATCCGGCTCTGATGAAAGCGGCGTTTGATGCGTTAGTGAGTCATTTGCCACTGGATGCGCCGTCGTTTTTCAGCGAGGGGATGCAGCAGATGGTGGCACTGAATTATCCCGAGCGAGTGCGTAAGGTGATGAACCATTACCATCAGCTTTTTTCTCAGCAGCAGCGTCTGCATTGAGACTTTTCTTATTAAATTGAGTGTTTTAGGTTTTTAGTTATGGCAAATGAAAAATTTTCCCACACCCCCACGGAATTGAAGCTGCATCGGCAGCAGAAAATGCTGGAGGTCAGTTTTGACGACGACAGCCACTTTGAACTGCCTTGTGAGTATTTGCGGGTTTTTTCACCTTCTGCTGAAGTGCGCATTATCTTGGGGCGGGGCGAGGTGGTGTTGGGTAAAGAAGATGTGAACATTGAGCGCATCGAACCCGTAGGCGGTTACGCGGTGCAGCTCCATTTTGATGATGGCCACCATACGGGCATTTACTCTTGGAAAACCTTGTATGAGCTGGGCGAGAAGCAGAGCAAAAATTGGCTGCAATACAAAGTGACTCGTTTGGAAATGCAACAGGCCAAACCGGAAAGTGGCCTGAAAACCTTGAATATGCTCTATTTTGTTGATTTTGCGACAAAGTTTCGTCGTGAGTCGGAAGAGATCAAGGTGCCTGAAAAGGTCAATACGGTGCAATTGCTGCTGACCCATCTGTGCAAACGCGGCAAGGTGTGGCAAGAGTGTTTGGGAAAAGGTCTGGTGAAGGTGACAGTGAATCGTCAGTTTGCTAACCCTGAAACCACGATCAAGAGCGGCGATGAAATCGCGCTGGTGCCTGCTCCGAAGTGACAATTGTGTTCTAACACTACCCAGTGGTGGGCTGAAACTGCTAATATGCGGTGCTGCGCTGCGAGGTGCGTTTTTCTATAAGGGGTGGGTGATGGCACGAGGCATTAACAAAGTCATTTTGGTGGGTAATTTGGGTAACGATCCCGAAGTCAAATACATGCCCAGCGGCAGCGCAGTGGCCAACATTACTCTGGCCACCTCTCGCTCTTGGAAAGACAAACAGACCGGTCAGCAACAGGAAGAGACCGAGTGGCATCGGGTCAGCTTTTTTGGTCGGTTGGCGGAAGTGGTGGGCGAATACCTGAAAAAAGGCTCGCAGGTCTACATCGAAGGCCGTCTGCGTACCCGCAAATGGCAGGATAAAGCCACCGGTGCGGATCGTTACAGCACCGAAATCGTTGCCAATGAGATGCAGATGTTGGGCGGTCGCACCGGCGGCAGTGCTGAATATCAAGCCCCACAACAGCAGTACGCGCCAAGACAGCCACAACAAGCGCCACAACAGCAGGGAATGCAACAGCAACAAGCACCGCAGCAGCAACCTGCACAGCAGTCGGGTTACGTTGCTCCCAGCGGCGGCATGGACGGCGATTTTGATGATGATATTCCGTTTTGATCGACTGTTGAGTTGATGGTCGTGTTTAAAAAAAACCCACTCTATTGTGGGTTTTCTGGTGTTAAAGCAGACTCTTTTTACGTTGTGATGTGAGTAGATAGCATGTTTCGTGATAAATCCATTTTAATTACCGGCGGTACCGGCTCTTTCGGTAAGCAGTATACAGAT
>JAUZRS010000053.1 GCA_030950195.1 Gammaproteobacteria bacterium
CGCCAACCAAGCGCGGGCGTGTTCATCGGTTTCACGGATCTGTTTCGAGCTGGCACCGTTGACCAGTACGATCATACGAGTGGAGGATTTATCCACATTGATCTGGTCGTTGAGATCCAAGCCGTAGGGCAGGCTCATTTCGTACATCAATAGATATTGTGCCGCCAGTTCACGGTTTTCAGGGATTTTGTAAAACGCAGGGTCGTCGTTGTGTAGGTTTTTATTCAGTCGTTTGATGATGTCAGTCAGCACCGTGACGTGGGTGACGTAGGGCTGTTGACGATACCAGTTAGCGAACTCTTCGATTTTGGCCAAGTAAGCTGGGCTGTTGATGCCGCTGGATTCACCGGAATCGAGGGCGTATTCGATGGTGTCCATCCCCGCCAGATTGTCGCGGATAAAGTCGGCGGATTGGCGGATCTCGTAACGCTGATCGAAATATTCGATAAAGTTGTCATCCAGCTCGATGCGGCTCATGCCCACCATGCTGATCAAAACCACAATCAGGCTGACGGGCAGCAGCACTTTGCGGCGCTTGACGACAAAATTGGCGACGCTATCAATGCTATTACTACCTCGGTTATTGCCTTTTTTCACTTTCATTGGCAACACCGCCATCAAGGAGGGTAGGGTCAGGAGGGCAAAAACCATCGCAGCCATTACCCCCATCGCCACAATATTACCCAGGTCACGGAAGGGCGGTGCATCGGAGAAATTCATGCTTAAAAAACCGATGGCGGTGGTGAGGGAGGTCAAGATCAGCGGCTGAAAATTGATCCGTACCGACTCGACAATGGCGGCCTGTTTTCTCAATCCCTTGCGCATGGCTACGGTAAAGGAGGCCAAGATGTGGATGCAGTCGGCCACCGCTAGAGTCAAAATCACCGTCGGTGCGTTGACGGAGCTGGCAGAAAGAGAGATGCCCAGCCAACCCGTTAATCCCAAGGCGGTGGTGGAGGAAATGGCGATGATAATCAAAGTGGCAAACGTCCCCCAAACGGAGCGCAGCAGCAGTGCCATGGTGAGGAGTAAGATGCCGTACATCAAGGGCAGCAGGGTTGCGCCGTCTTCTTGGCTCACCTCTTGGAAAGCATTGCCAAACATAATCCCCCCAGCAAGGTGCAGGGTGAGGTCGGGGTATTTTGCTTCAATCTCTGTTTTGAGTTGGCGGGTGAAGGTGGCGATTTCGGCCATTGCGGTTTTGGATTTTTTCGGTTTCAGCACATTGATGTTGATGGCGGTGACGGAGCCATCAACAGAGATTAAGTTTTTTACCAGCAGCGGTTCTGAGAGGGCGATCTGTTTGATGTGCTCGATCTCTGTGTCGCTCAGATCCTGCGGATTTTGGTACAAATCTTCGACGATCAGGTCGTCGCCTTCGCTGTAGCTGTGTTGGAA
>JAUZRS010000054.1 GCA_030950195.1 Gammaproteobacteria bacterium
GCCTCGCTCTGCGGCAGCAACAGTACCCACCCCTATCGGGTAATGATCATTGAGGATGCCATCGAACAGGTGCAGTTCTATACCAGCCTGTTAAAAGCCTACGATTTTGAAGTGACCGTCTGCACAGAACCCTTGGAGATCAATCGCTATCTGGCCAAATACGACCCAGAGTTGATTCTGATGGATCTCTATATGCCCGACGTTAACGGCTACGAATTGGCGCAGACCCTTCGACAACAAAACGCACTCTTCAGTCTGCCGATTGTATTCCTCTCCAGTGAACACGACCCACAATTACAGCTGCAAGCGTTGCAGTCCGGTGGCGATGATTTTCTCAGCAAGCCCGTTCACCCGCGCCAGCTCTGCCTCACGCTGGCAGGGCACATTGAACGCTACCGGAAAATGTGCCGTCACAGCGAAATTGACTCCATGACAGGGCTATTAAAACGGGATAAATTTCAGCAACGTCTGGAAAGCGAACTGCTCAGAGCCTACCGCTACACACAGTCGATCTCACTGCTGCTGATTGATACGGATCACTTTAGGGAGATTAATCGAATTTACGGCTTCAGCGTCGGTGATCAAATCATAAAAACCCTCGCCAATTTGCTGCAACAGCGGCTGCGCTCCACAGACATCATCGCCCGCTACAGCGGCGAAAAATTTGCCGTGATTCTGCCCGAAACAGATAAGCAGAGCGCCGAACAGTTAAGTAACCACCTGCGCGACAGTTTTGCCGCCACCCCTTTTCAAGGTCAGCAGCAGAGCTTTTTCACCAGCTTCAGTGTAGGAGTCAGTGATAATCACGCCAACCACTCCTACCAACAACTGCTGGAGAGCGCCGAAGAGGCACTGAATAAAGCCAAGCAGAGTGGGCGAAATCGGGTTGCTATGCAGTAAGGGAATCATGGGTATCACAAAAACAGCCTTAATCTGCACTGACGGATCTGCTCAGTGGGCTTTATTGAGCGCTCAGCAACCCTGTATACTCCCCACTTTTTGACCAATCCCAAAATCGCGGAGTTTTTGTATGAGCTTGGAACTTTCATCCCTCAGTGCCGTTTCCCCTATTGACGGTCGTTACGGCAGTAAAACCGCAGATCTGCGGGATATTTTCAGTGAATACGGCCTGATTCGCTATCGGGTGCGAGTCGAAGTGCGCTGGTTGCTGGCATTGGCCGATGATTCCGCCATCACCGAAGTGCCCCCCCTAAGCGACTCTGCACGGAAATTCTGGACAAGCATCGACAGCAACTTTAGCTTGAGTGATGCCGAACGGGTCAAAACCATCGAGGCCACCACCAACCACGACGTTAAAGCGGTGGAGTACTTCCTCAAAGAGAAAATTAAAGGCAACGCCGAACTGGAGGCCGTCTCCGAATTCATCCACTTCGCCTGCACCTCCGAGGACATCAACAACCTCTCCTACGCCTTGATGCTCGCCGATGCTCGCGAACAGATTTTGCTGCCTCAAACCCAACAAACCATCGATTCACTGACGAAAAAAGCTCAAGAACTGGCCGAGGTTCCGATGTTGGCGCGCACCCACGGTCAACCCGCCTCTCCCACCACCTTGGGCAAAGAGATGGCCAACGTCGCCTACCGTCTGCAACGCCAACGCCAACAGATGGAAAACATCGAAATTCTCGGCAAAATCAACGGTGCCGTAGGCAACTACAACGCCCACTACAGCGCCTACCCCGATCTGGATTGGCCTGCGTTTGCACAAAAATTCGTCGAAGATTTGGGTTTGGCTTTCAACCCCTACACCACTCAGATCGAACCTCACGACTACATCGCCGAGCTGTTTGATGCCAATGCACGTCTCAATACCGTTTTGATCGACATCAGCCGTGATATTTGGGGTTACATCTCACAAGGCTATTTCAAACAGAAAACCATCAAAGGCGAAGTCGGCTCCTCCACCATGCCGCACAAGGTCAACCCCATCGACTTTGAAAACGCCGAGGGCAATCTGGGGCTGGCCAACGCCCTCTTTGGCCATCTGGCAAGCAAACTGCCCATCTCTCGCTGGCAACGGGATCTGACCGACTCCACCGTGCTGCGTAATTTGGGCGTGGGCGTGGGTCATTCCGTGATCGCTTACAGCTCGTTCCTACGCGGCATGAGCAAATTGGAAGTCAATCACGCCGTACTCGCCGCCGATCTGGAGAGCAACTGGGAAGTGCTGGCAGAACCGATTCAAACGGTGATGCGCCGTTACGGAGTAGAAAACCCCTATGAAAAACTCAAGGAGATGACCCGAGGTCAGCGCGTTGATGCCGCTGCCATGAGTGCCTTTGTGGAGAGCTTGGATATTCCTGCTGCGGCCAAAGTAGAGCTGCAAAAATTAACCCCCGCCAACTACATTGGCAATGCGGTTAAACAGGCTAGGAACATTTCTTAAGCCCAATAGTTTCGCCAATTTTATGTTGGGTTTCCGCTGCGCTTTAACCCAACCTACGCCTCACGGATCCCCCTCTCATGCAGATCCAATTTCCGCCTCATCTGAATATCGACCTCTTTTTACGCGACTACTGGCAAAAAAAGCCGCTGCTGATTCGCAATGCCTTCCCTGACTTCATCAACCCCATCGAGGCCGATGAGCTGGCGGGTTTGGCTTGCGAGGAAGAGATCCCATCACGGATTATTCAGCAGCACAGCCCAACGGACTGGCGCTGCCGCATGGGGCCTTTTGAAGCATCGGATTTTGCTCATCTGCCCGAAAGCGATTGGTCGCTGCTGATCACCGATGTAGAAAAACATCTGCCAGAGTTCCAAGCCTACCTTGAACCGTTTCGGTTTATCCCCGACTGGCGCATTGATGACCTGATGATCAGCTACGCGCCCGAAGGCGGCTCCGTCGGCCCCCACAGCGATCAGTACGATGTTTTTCTACTGCAAACCTCTGGGCGAAGACGCTGGTCAATTCACAGCCGCCCCTTAAGCACAGCGGATTTTATGCCCAATCTGGAGCTGAAAATTCTGCGTGAATTTGAAGCCGAGCAGAATTGGATCACCGAACCGGGCGATCTGCTCTATCTGCCTCCAGGAGTGGCACACTTTGGCGTGGCACTGGAACCCTGCATGACCTGGTCGGTTGGCTTTCGTGCGCCCAGCCAGCGCGATCTGGTCAGCGCCTATCTGGACGATTTGATCCTGAGCCTAAAAGAACAGCGCTACAGCGACCCCGAACTCAGCCAACAGCCCCACCCCAGCGAAATCACCCCTCATGCACGGCAAAAACTGCGGGACACTCTGCGCCAACAATTAACTCAAAGTGATGCTCAACTGGATCTTTTTTTAGGTCGCTACCTGAGCGAAGCGGGACGAGAATATGCGCTTGAGGTATTCGACGAGCTGTCTCCTGAACAGATTAAAATCGAGTTAAAACAAGGCAACACACTGCAAAAAGTCGCCGGAATTCGCTGCTCTTATATGCAGTTTGAACAGGAAACTCAGCTCTTTATCGGCGGTGAAAACGTCCAAACATCCCTTGAATTGGCGCAACTGATCGGAAAAGCAGCAAAAATAGACAAAAAAGCCCTGACAACGGGTCACACTCCCTCTACCCTTAGGCTTCTGAGTCAACTTTACAATTTCGGTTTTTTGGAGTTCTGCGATGACCTTTGATGTACAGATTCGCCACGCCGACTGGCACGATGCCGACGATCACAAACAACTGAGTCACCTACGCCGCACCGTCTTTATCGACGAACAACAGGTGCCGGAAAAACTGGAATGGGATGAAGGTGACGAAGAGGCACTGCATCTGATCGCCTTCCTCGACCATGAGCCCGTCGCTTGTGCTCGACTGCTGTCCACAGGACGGGTAGGACGCATGGCGGTGCTCAAACATCTGCGCGGCAACGGCATTGGCCACCAACTCATGAGCGAATTGTTAAGCCAAGCCGATCATCAGGGCCTATTAAGGCTGACGCTGCACGCCCAAACCCATGCCGCTGGTTTCTATCTTAAACACGGTTTTATCAGTGAAGGCGAACCTTTTGCAGAAGCAAACATCCCGCATCAGAAAATGAGCTTAGAATTGAAAAACCGGCGCTCAAAAACGATCCTGCCTTTTGACCAACTCAAACCCAAACAGCATCAATTGGGTATCACCGGCCTCACCTTTCAAGTGGACTCGCTCAAGGATTCACAACAAGCGGCCCTCTTTCTCGCACGGCAGGCCAAGCGAACGGTACGCATTCTGACCCGCACTATGGATCCCATGCTGCTCAGCAACGAAGACTTTGTGGATGCCCTCTCACAGATGATTCGCAGCGGCCAACGCGCCAATGTACAAATCTTGATCTGTGATCCCAGCAACGCCATTAAAGCCGGTCATCGCCTGACCCAACTCTGTCAGCGTCTTTCCAGTTTTATTCAGGTACGACGGCTGCAAAAAGAGCACAACGACCTGAACCGCGCCTTTATTATGGCCGATGACACCGGCTTGTTGCTGCGTAATCAAGGAGAGCAGCCACAAGGGTTACTCAAACTGCACGCCGGAGCCGAAGCCAAAGAGATGAACCACTTCTTTTTACAAGCCTGGGAAATGAGCAGCCCCGACCCCGAGTTTCGCCAGCTTTCTATCTGAAGCCAATAAGATAGGCAAATAGCATTTTGTGAAGCAATGAACATCCCAGAAACGCCCTTTCCGCTAGGAAAGCGGAATGGAATGCATAGCAAGACTATCGAACAGTCTACTGCTGATCGTCTGATCAGTCCCCTCGCTAGCGCCAAAAATATCATTTCACAACCGCTTTACGAGGGTGCCCCCAGAGCAAACTTATGAAAATTATCTATAAAAACAATTTGTTATAAAACCCATTATTTTTAGATGTTTTTGAGAATTGGCTAACTCTATAAAAATAATGATGCCACCGAACGCCGTTGGCAGCAACAGCTCAGAGAAGAACAGCGCCTCAGAGTCGAGTTACTACCGCGTTTTAGGGCTTTGGGGCATCAATATTCGTATGGTTCAAAACTCCTTGGCCACAAAGACCTGAAAACCACTGAGATCTATACCCACGTCATGAACAAAGATATTCAACGAATCAAGAGCCCTCTCATTAATTTATGACCTAATGTGACGCACCAAACACATCACCCTACTCCCTCAGCCACCCCAATACTCACCACCGCCACCAATTGATCCTCAACATAAATCAACGGTAGACGCTCGCGCTGCCACGGAGGAATTTTGGCCTCCTGAAACAGCGTTTTCAGCGACTTAGTCATGCCCCGCCCCACCAGACGCAACCGCTCCCCCCCTTGGCGAAAGGCCACCGTCACCACAACATGACTGGGCAGCAGCAACCCCATCTTTCTTAACAAGTCAGGCTGCAACGGTTCTGAAAAACCTTCAATCTCCAACGGCTCGGCCAGATCCCACACATAACGCCGAGTCACATCCACTCTTGGCAACGGTGGCATGGCGTAAATCCGGCCATCAAAACGGCGCAGTTCCACGCCCGGCCAATGAACCAATGGCTGCCGATCCTGTGCCGCCACCAGCAATTCAGCACTCACCCGCTGCAACTGCGCGTGACTCGGTGTGGGCAGATTCAACTGCGCCAACCAGTAACGCAGCAGGTTATTCAAGCGTGGCAGAGAGAGCTGCTTTAATGCCGCCAACGACAAACTCTCTTTTCCATAGCTTAAATCATACTGCAACTTAGCCAGATCTTCCGCCGCCACCTCTTGCAACAGCGCGTTGGATTCCGCCACCCGCTCCGTGGCACGGGCGAGGGTTTTCACTGCCCCCAACCAGCGTTCACCGAGCCGAGGCATAATCTGATGACGTAGGTAATTACGGTCGTAATCGAGCGATTGATTGCTCGGATCCTCCCACCATGACAGGCCGTGCCGCTGAGCGTAGGCCAATACAGACACTCGTGAATAGGTCAGCAGCGGACGCACTAAATGCCCTTGAGCAAACGTTCTGCATTCAGACATCGCCGCCAAACCGCTCAAACCACTGCCGCGCAACAGACGCAGCAACAGGGTTTCCGCTTGGTCGTTGGCGTGATGGGCGGTCAATAACACCCCATCAGCCTGAAGATGTTGGGCAAAGGCAGCGTAACGCGCCTCTCGTGCCGCCGCTTCCAAACCCTCGCCACTCGAACAAACCTTCACCCGCTCAATGACACAGGGGATCGACAGGCGACGGCAAAGATTTTGACACTCAACAGCCCAACCGTCCGCCTCAGCGTGCAAGCCGTGATGAATGTGGATGACCTGAAAACGAGCGGCATTAAAAAAAGGCTCAGCAGAAATATGAGCAAAGGCGTGCAGCAGCACCACAGAATCCAAACCGCCACTCAGCGCCAACAGATAATGAGGTGCAGGTGGTCGTTGTTGCAGACGACGGAGCAGAAATTCAGCTTGGAACACGGTGGGCATTAATAAAAACACATAAGATCAGGAGACAATCTTACGCTTTAAGCGAATCAGGAAACGTCGTTGACATTGCCAATGGCGCAAAGGCGCTCGTAACGCAACTCCAACAGACGCTCTTCGGGAATGGCCTGCAACTGCTCAATGGTCTCCAACAGAGCGTGTTTGAGAGACGCAGCAATGGCATCCATATCACGGTGCGCACCACCTAAAGGCTCGGGAATAATCCGGTCGATCAAACCCAACTCTTTCAAACGCTCGGAGGTAATGCCCATCGCCTCGGCAGCATCGGGGGCTTTATCGGCACTCTTCCACAAGATGGAAGCACAGCCTTCGGGCGAGATCACCGAATAGGTGCTGTATTGCAGCATCTGCACCCGATCCCCCACGCCGATGGCCAACGCGCCACCAGAGCCGCCTTCACCGATCACGGTGCAGATCACCGGCACACTCAGATCCGCCATTTCAAACAGATTACGCGCAATGGCTTCGCTCTGACCGCGCTCCTCTGCTCCCACCCCTGGATACGCGCCGGGAGTATCAATAAAGGTCAAAACCGGCAGACGAAATTTTTCCGCCATTTTCATCAAACGCAGCGCACGACGATAACCTTCAGGACGCGGCATACCAAAGTTACGCTTCAACTTCTCTTTCGTATCACGGCCTTTTTGATGACCGATCACCATCACCGGCTTGCCGTCGATGCGCGCCATCCCAGCCACAATCGCCGCATCATCGGCGTAAGCACGATCACCGTGCAGCTCTTGGAAGTCAGTGAAAATACGCTCAATATAATCGAGGGTGTAAGGACGCAGCGGATGGCGCGCCAATTGAGAGATCTGCCACGGCTCTAACTTAGAAAAGATTGATTCGGTCAGGGTTTTACATTTGCCCTGTAGATCACCGATCTCTTCGTTAATGTTGATCTCGGCATCATCGCCAACGTAGCGCAACTCTTCAATTTTCGCCTCAAGCTCGGCAATAGGTTGTTCAAAATCAAGAAAATTTGGGTTCATTATACTGTGTCTTGTTGCACATAAAAAGGGCACTGCAATGATACACTGAGCCACCTGCCACGGCCAGCGGCTTAATCAATCTCGGGCTTTTTTATCCATTTTGGCTTCCACCACGGTCACGGTCACGTTGTCACGCGCACCTCGTTGCAGCGCCAACTCAACCAGGGCCGAGCTGGCTTTTTCCACCGAGCAGCACCCCAACAGAGTGGCAATTTCATCGTCAGCCACTTCGTTATTCAAACCATCACTACAGAGTAAAAATAGATCACCGGAGCGCACATCAAAGCGTCCCAGATCCATCTGCAAATGGGTATCCACCCCAACAGCACGAGTAATGGCACTGGAGATGGGCAAGGCTTCGGCCTGCTCACGATTCATAATGCCTTGCGCGATCAACGCCTCAACTTGACTGTGATCACGGGTCAAACGCTGCAAAATATGATTACGAAACCGATAGATACGGCTGTCGCCGGCCCAGAGACAGACGCAATGGTTCTGCTCGGCCAATAAAATCACCACCGTACTGCCGATGATGCGTTTACGCCGCAACGCGGCAATGTTAATCAACTGATGATTGACCTTCTGTAAACGATTACAGACATCCGCAACCAAGGCATTTAGGTCTGCCGCAGCAGAGTCCAAACGCAAGGAATTGACCACCATTTGGCTGGCTACATCACCGGAAGCGTGACCTCCCATACCGTCGGCCACCACCCACAGCCCCATCTCACTCAGAGAGAGACAGGAATCCTCGTTTAATTTACGCACTTTCCCCACATGCGTACGGCTGGCCGAAGACCAGACAAAAGAACCGGCACTGCTTATCATCTGCACCACTGTTTTTAAATGGCTGAAGTTTTGAACCCACCTCTTACCCTATGAGTTCTCCTTGATCTCCTCCTTCGATCCCACTCAAAAGAGGAAATTTTTTCGTCACTATAGCACACCTTTTACAGCAAACAGCACGCTCCTCAAACGAGTCAAAGCTCACTCATACAGCAACTTCACTTGCTCTTGCCCCAGCAACTGATGCAAATTCAATAACAGCTCATCATCGAGCCTAATTGACCAGCTGCCAGCCAACAACAAACGCGCTTGAGCCACCTTCGAGCCGTACTCCACCAAAACCCGACAGCCCTCATCAGAACGAAACGGGCTTAACTGCTCAGCCAACGCTGGAATCAAGTCTGAGCTGAACTGTTCACTCTCCAGTGACAGCGACACCCCCTTCACGTACCTCGCACGCGCCTGATTCAAAGTATAAATCGTCCGCGCCCGCAATCGAAAACCACCATTAAAATCATCAATGCCCAACCCCCCTTCCGCCACCAGCACCTGATCCATCACAATGCGATCCGCGTAACGCTCGTAATCTTCAGTGCCAATGACCACATCTACTCGACCACTGCGATCATCCAGCGTGGCAAAGGCCATCTTGCCACGCTGCGTGGGGCGAGTACGAAAGGCGATCACCAAGCCCGACAAACACACGTTTTTATCCTTTTGGCGGTAACGAGAGTTTGGCGCAGGATTGGCTGGTACATCCAGCTGAGAACAGAGATGATGAATGCGCCCTGAGGTCATCTGATCCAGCTCTTGCAAGTGCTGTTCAACGGGGTGGCCGGTGAGGTACAGCCCCAAAGTCTCCTTTTCGCCTTGCAGGCGCTGGCTATCGCTCCAATCGGATTGCACCGGAATTTGCTCCGATAACGAGGCCACCGTCTCGCTCTCAAAAGAAGAGAACAAATCATCAATGCCCACATTAATATTACGCTGCTGCTGCTCTGCGGCCTGCAACGCGGCGGGTAAACGGGCAGTCAACGTGGCACGGTTTTCCGCCAAAGAGTCCAAGGCACCGGACTTAATCATCGCCTCCAACACCCGTTTATTCACCTTTCCACCCATAATACGCAAGCAAAAATCGTCCAAGCTCTTGAACTCTCCCTGCCGCTCACGCTCTTCTAACAAGCTTTCCAATGCCGCCTGCCCCACGCCTTTAATCGCCCCCAATCCATAAAGAATGGTTTTCTCATCCAGTGCAGTAAAAACGTATTTGGAGCGGTTGATGTCCGGTGGCCCCACCGTCAGCGCCATCTGTTCACAATCTTCCATCATGATCACCACCTTATCGGTGTTGTCCATATCCGAAGAAAGCACCGCCGCCATGTAAGCCGAGGGGTAATGAGATTTAAGCCACATGGTCTGATAAGAGACCAGCGCATACGCCGCCGAGTGAGATTTGTTAAAACCGTACTTGGCAAACTCGGCCATCAGATCAAAGATATGCGTCGCTTGCGCCTCTTCCACGCCATTTTTTACCGAACCCTCGGTAAAAATCGCCCGCTGCTGATCCATCACCTCGGCCTTTTTCTTACCCATCGCTCGGCGCAACAGATCCGCGCCGCCCAAACTGTAACCGGCCAACACCTGCGCAATCTGCATCACCTGCTCTTGATAAAGGATCATGCCGTAGGTGGGCTTTAAAATCTCTTCCAGATCGGGGTGCGGGTAGCTGACCTTCTGCAAGCCTTTTTTACGCGCAATAAAATCATCCACCATACCCGAGCCCAAAGGGCCCGGTCGATAGAGTGCCACTAACGCCACGATGTCTTCAAAACAGTCAGGCTGCATCTTTTTAATCAGCTCTTTCATGCCCCGTGACTCAAGCTGAAAAATCGCCGTGGTATCAGCGCGCTGCAACAGCTCAAACGCCAAAGGGTCATCTAAGGGCAAGCGACTGATGTCCAGCAGCTCCCCTGCATTCACTTCGCGCTGGAGATTAATCGCCTTCACCGCCCAATCAATCACGGTCAAGTTACGCAGACCAAGGAAATCGAACTTAACCAGCCCCACCGCCTCCACATCGTCCTTATCGAATTGAGTCACCAGACTGCCGCCACCGGCCTCACAATAGAGTGGTGAAAAATTGCTCAGTTCCGAGGGCGCAATCACCACCCCACCGGCGTGTTTACCGGCGTTGCGCGACAGCCCTTCCAAACTCAGCGCCATTTCCAACAGCGCCGCCACTTCTTCATCTTCTTCGTTGAGCTGCGCCAACTCCGGCGACTCTTGCAAGGCTTTTCTCAAGGTCATGCCGATCTCAAAGGGGATCAGTTTGGCGATGCGATCCACAAAACCATACGGATGCCCCGAGACCCGTCCTACATCACGCACCACCGCTTTGGCCGCCATCGAACCGTAGGTGATGATCTGCGAGACTTTTTCCGCGCCGTAACGCCTCGACACATAATCAATCACCCGATCTCGACCTTCAACGCAAAAATCAATATCAAAATCGGGCATGGAGACCCGTTCAGGATTCAAAAATCGCTCAAAAAGCAGATCGTACGCCAGCGGATCAATGTCGGTAATTTTCAGCGCATAAGCCACCAAAGAACC
>JAUZRS010000055.1 GCA_030950195.1 Gammaproteobacteria bacterium
ACTCTTGGGTAGAGTGCCTTCACCACAGGTTGGCAAACATTCGTTGTTTGGCCTGCGAGAAAGGCGCGTATTCTGATGGCAGAACAGTTCCTTGTCAATTGCGAATTTGAAAAAATTTCTGCGGTGGAAACTCGGCAATCAGGCACGATGACCAGATACCACGGCTGGGCTATCTCCACTGGGGTCAATTTTTCGCCCACACCTTCAGCCCAAGCAGCCAAACCACGCACAAAAACCGGCACATCAGCCCCCAATTGCAACGCCAACTCCTCCAACTGGTCAAGATTTAAGGCCAAACCCCAAAGCTGGTTCAAGGCCACCAAGGTGGTTGCCGCATCAGAGCTGCCACCGCCCAAACCGCCGCCCATAGGCAAAATCTTATTGAGCGCAATCCCCACACCCAGAATTTTTTCACTCTGTGAGGCCAGCAATTTTGCCGCCCTAATCACCAAATCATCCTCTTCCACCACTTCAGGAAAATCCGTAAGACGGACAATTTGACCATCATCACGCAGGCTAAAATCTAAGCTATCTGCATAATCTAAAAACTGAAACAGGGTCTGCAATTGATGATAACCATCCTCTCGCACCCCCGTAATATGAAGGAAAAGATTTAATTTGGCCGGTGCAGGCCAGGATTTTGACAACATCACTCAAGTCTCAATAAAACTTCAAGGAAAAAACTCAGTCGCTTGGCGGACGCAAACGAGATGACGACACGGCGTTTACTGGATTCAGTTTCCACTCATGGATGGCAAGGCGCAACTCCAAAGTCTGATAACGCAACAACAACTCACTGGGTACCATGACATCCTCAAACGTCTGATAAGCGACAAAACTCACTTGCCAGCCTTGATAAACAAGCGATTGCAAACGCCCCTGATCATTCAATTGGATCTCTGTTGCCTCAGCAGGCAGACCCAGCACCCAGTAACGCAAACTCTGTAACGGCAGCGACCAACCCACCGCTTGCTGCAATAAGGTTTCGGCATTGGCCGCACGCAGCGGTGATCCCGAAGCAGGATAGAGCACCACAGACTCTTCATCGCCACGAATTCGCAGTTTACCCACCCCAAAGGGCGGTGTTAAACGCAGATCAAACTGCTGACGGTTTTGCCGCCACCACAGCTGGGCGCTGCCACTCTGCTGTTCACTGCGCAAAGCCAACTTACCCTCCATCTGCCAGCGCTGAATGGCCGACAACCGTCGCTGATGTTCAGCCCACGCCGCATCAAGGTCTTCTACCGGGGGTGCTTTAGGAGCAATGGAACAACCACTGAGCAGTAAGATCAGCAGCAGAACAGCTCTCACGGTTTAAGACGCTGCATCGCTTCTTTAAGAATGTCATCGTCAGGGGCACTTTTTAACGCGTGATTCCAAACCGTATTGGCGC
>JAUZRS010000056.1 GCA_030950195.1 Gammaproteobacteria bacterium
TCTAGGGCGTATTTGCTGATGTTGTACGCGCCTCGGTAGGGCATGGCGACAAAACCGAGCACTGAGCTGTTTTGGATAATACGGCCTTCGCCGTGCTGGCGCATCTGCGGGATAATGAGGTTGGTCAGCTCTAACCAGCCAAGCAGATTGGTTTCCAGCTGGGCGCGCAGCGCGTCGCGGCTCAGATCTTCAATGGCACCGGGTTGGCCGTAAGCACCGTTGTTAAACAGGGCGTAGAGTTGGCCATTGCAGCGTTGCAAAATCTCTTTGACGGCGTTTTGAATGGAGGCGGAATCGTTCAGATCCAGTTGCAAAGTTTCGAACTGTTCTTTTGTTTGCAGTCGCTGTACATCTTTTGCTTTGCGTGCCGTGGCAAAGACACGGTAGCCACGCTGTTGCAGGCCTTTGGCGACGCAGAGACCGATGCCGCTGGAGCAGCCGGTGATTAAAATGGCTTTTTGTGCAGAGTCCATATTGGGGCTTTTTAACGTGGTAGTAGGAATGATTGTACCCTGATTGGACTGCGAAACAATTGCCAATTTGACTCTAAATCCGTAAGATCAGCGCCCCTAACCATCCGCACCTTTTATCGGCTTTTTTTGAGCCATTACCGTTCAGGATTAATACCATGCGTAGTCACTATTGTGGTGAGGTTGATGCCTCATTGTTGAATCAAGACGTTGAATTGAGTGGCTGGGTGAACCGTCGCCGCGATCACGGTGGGGTGATCTTTATTGATCTTCGCGACCGTGAAGGGGTGGTGCAGGTGGTGTTTGACCCCGACCGAGTAGAGAATTTTCGCATCGCGGAAGAGGTGCGCAGTGAGTTTGTCTTGCGCATTAAGGGTCGTGTGCGTCGTCGCCCAGAAGGCACGGAAAATTCTGACATGCGTACCGGTGAGGTGGAAATGTTAGGGTTAGAGATCGAAATTCTTAATCGAGCTGAAACACCTCCTTTTCAATTGGATGATGAGAACATCAATGAAGAGCTGCGCTTGCGCTACCGCTACATTGATCTGCGTCGTACGGAGATGCAGCAGCGGATGCGCTTGCGCGCCAATGTGACCCGTCAGGTACGAGCTTATTTGGATGGCGAAGGTTTCTTGGATATTGAAACGCCGATGTTAACCAAAGCGACCCCCGAAGGAGCGCGGGATTATTTGGTGCCGAGCCGCACCCATGCGGGTGATTTTTTTGCGTTGCCGCAATCCCCGCAACTGTTTAAACAGTTGCTGATGATGTCGGGCATGGATCGTTATTATCAGGTGGTGCGTTGTTTCCGTGATGAAGATTTGCGTGCCGACCGTCAACCGGAGTTCACTCAACTCGACGTTGAGACCTCTTTTATGGATGAGACGCAGATCATGGGCATGATGGAGAGCATGATTCGTAATCTGTTTGCCGATGAGCTGGATGTGGCGTTGCCGGAGACTTTTCCGCACATCACCTACGCCGAATCCATGCAGCGTTACGGCAATGATCGCCCTGATCTGCGCATTGATCTGGAGCTGGTGACGGTCTCGGATCTGATGGCGGAGGTGGATTTCAAGGTGTTCTCCGCTCCGGCCAACAGCGATGACGGTCGGGTGGCAGTATTGCGTGTTCCGGGTGGCAACGCCTTGAGCCGTAAAAAGATTGATGCTTACACCAAATACGTCAGTCGTTACGGCGCAAAAGGTTTGGCCTACATCAA
>JAUZRS010000057.1 GCA_030950195.1 Gammaproteobacteria bacterium
TCAACGTGGTTGGCAAAACCGTCTCCGGCTTCGGTGTAGATATTGAACACGGTGGTGGCACCGGCTTCTTTGAGCTGCTTCACCTCGTCGGGGAAGTGCGCCACAGACGCAATGTACCCGCCAAAGGCAGTGGCGTTCAGCTCCTGTAGAGCAGCTAAATTGGCGTGCAGATTAGGCAGTGCTAATAAGACGTGTTTGATGGCGTGGTTCTCCTCTACTTTTTCCCAAAAATCGGTGTCGCAGGGGTCGCCGTGCAGCACGTTTCGTTTCAGTTTTTGATGTTTTATGACCCGCTCTTCGTCAAAGTCGATGCCCACCACTGTCTCACCGTGCAGTGAGCGCATGGTGTCGTACGCGCCGCTGCCGACGCGCCCCATGCCAAATACGGCTACGCTGGCACCGAAGGTGTTGAGCACGCGGTCGTCTTCTAGGCGTTCGGGGTGCTGAAAGGTGAGCCAGAATGAGCGAAAACAGTTGTAAAGCCGGTCATCGTAGCTGTTTAAGGGGGCTGAAATGACAAAGGAGAGCGCCAATGTCACGGCCATGACCGCCAGCCAATCACTGCTTAGCCAGCCATTATTCACCGCTAATGCAATGACGATCAGGCCAAACTCGCTGTAGTTGGTGAGGTTCAAAGAGGCGAGCAGTGAGGTACGAGCGCGCAGTTGAAAGCGAATCATAAGGGCAAAAAAGAGGGCTGATTTGATGAAAATTAACGTTACCAACAGCGCTCCGATGAGTAGGGCTTCGAGCGTTAGATGTCCTGATAGGCCGATGGAAAGAAAAAAACCAACTAAAAAAAGTTCCTTAAAGGTGAGGATGCTGTTGGCCAGCTCTTTGGCTTTGGGGTGATTGGAGATCAATACGCCCATCATCAAAGCTCCCAGATCGCCTTTTATGCCGACCGCTGTAAACAGTTCGGCTCCACCAAAGGTCAATAGCAGGGCGTAGAGTATCAACAGTTCGCCGTGTCCGACTCGTTGCAACAGCGCTTGTAAGAGGGGGCGTAACGGAATCAGCAGCAGCAGTAACAGCGCCCAAGGTGAGGGGGCTTTGCCGGTGGAGGCGGCCAAGAAAAGCACCGCTGCCAGATCTTGTACCACCAAGATACCGATGGCGATTTGGCCACGCAGCGATCCCATTTCACCGGCTTCTGAAAGGGCTTTGACCACAAAGACGGTACTGGAAAAACTGAGAGCAAAAGCGATTAACAGGGTTAACTTGAGATCAAGGGTGGCGAACAACGGCAGTTTCAGCAGAACGAGAATAAAAATCAGTAAGGCGATGAGGGCGCTGATAGCCGCCATGTGCAGCAACGTTACCGCCCACACTTGGGGGCGGATCAGCACTTTGATGTTTAATTTTAGGCCGACGGTGAAGAGCAGTAGGGTGATGCCAAGATCGGCCAGTTGTTGCAGTGTGTCGCCGCTTTCGACTCCCCATGCACTGAGCAGAAAGCCGGTGACCAGAAAGCCAACTAAGGGCGGTAAGGTGATCGTTTTGGCCAGCAATCCCAAACCAAGAGCGAGGGCGATCCAGATGATTTCTGTTGAGACTAAGCTGATTGATTCTAATTCCATCTATGTTCCGAATATTGGGGTGGGTGCATTGAAAAAAGAGGGGCTAATACTACTGGTTTTTTACATATTTAGTCTTGTATTGCAATGTCGATAATTTATGTGATTTCTTTGGCCTTTCATCAAGTTGGTTCGTCTTGGTTGACGGTTGCGCTACACTAAGCGCCTTTTTGACCCCATGAGTAACGCTGCGATGAAAAAACAGTACGATGCCGCTTCCATTGAGGTTTTGAGCGGTCTTGATCCGGTGCGTAAACGCCCGGGCATGTACACCGATACGGTGCGCCCCAACCATTTGGGGCAAGAGGTGATCGACAACAGCGTCGATGAGGCGTTGGGTAACTTTGCCACCCGCATTGAAGTGACGCTGTTTAAAGACGGTTCATTGCAGGTGGTGGATGACGGTCGTGGGATGCCGGTGGATCAGCACCCTGAACTAAAACTGCCGGGGGTGGAAGTGATTCTCTCAACCCTGCACGCGGGCGGTAAATTTTCTCATGACAGCTACAACTTCTCCGGCGGCCTGCACGGCGTGGGGGTGTCGGTGGTCAATGCCCTCTCGAAACGGCTGGATGTCTGGATCAAACGCGATGGCCAAGAGCATCACATCGCTTTTGAGCAGGGCGAAAAGGCGGAAGAGCTGAGTGTCGTCGGTAAAGTGGCGAAAAAGAAGAGCGGCACACGGCTGCGCTTTTGGCCGGAGGCGAGCTATTTTGATTCGGTCAGGTTTTCTGTTTCCCGTCTGAAACATCTGCTGAAGGCCAAAGCGGTGCTCTGCCCGGGTCTGTTGGTGAGTTTGATTCTGGAGAAAGAGGACGATGTTTTTGAGTGGTGTTACGAAGACGGCTTGTCGGATTATTTGGAGCAGTCCTTAGAAGGGTTGCCACAATTGCCAGAAAAACCGTTTTTAGGCAGCTTGAGCGGTGAAACTGAACGGGTTGAGTGGGCGCTCTGCTGGCTGCCGGAGGGCGGTGAGGCGGTGACGGAGAGTTACGTTAACTTGGTGCCGACGGTGCAGGGCGGGACGCACGTCAACGGTCTGCGCAGCGGCTTGACCGAAGCGATGCGCGGCTTTTGTGAGCTGCGTAAACTGCTGCCTCGTGGAGTGAAATTGGCTCCCGATGACGTGTGGGATCGCGTCAGCTATATTTTGTCGGTGAAGATTCGTGAGCCGCAGTTTTCCGGTCAGACCAAAGAGCGCCTCTCCTCTCGTGAGTGTGCCGCTTTTGTCTCTGGGGTGGCCAAAGATGCTTTTGCGCTTTGGCTCAATCAGCACCCAAGTATGGGCGATGAGTTGGCACAGTTGGCCATTAGCAATGCGCAAAGTCGCCTCAAGGCAGGGAAAAAAATCGCGCGAAAAAGAATCACCAGCGGTCCGGCGTTGCCGGGCAAATTGGCGGACTGCACCACTCAAGATCTGGAGCGCGGCGAGCTGTTTTTGGTGGAAGGCGATTCGGCGGGCGGCTCGGCGAAACAGGCGCGAGATCGAGAGATTCAGGCGGTGATGCCGCTGCGCGGTAAAATTCTCAATACGTGGGAGGTGGATTCAGAGCAGGTGCTGGCCTCGCAAGAGGTGCATGACATTGCCGTGGCGCTGGGGTTGGAGCCAGGTAACCCCGATTTGAGCAAACTGCGTTACGGCAAGGTCTGTATTTTGGCCGATGCCGATTCCGATGGGCTGCACATTGCGACGCTGTTGTGTGCCTTGTTTGTGCGCCACTTTGCTTCTTTGGTGGCGGCGGGTCATGTGCATGTGGCGCTGCCGCCGCTGTATCGCGTTGATGTGGGCAAGGAGGTGTTTTACGCCGTGGATGACGCAGAACAGCGGGGCATTTTGGATCGCATTGCGGCGGAGAAGAAAAAGGGCAAAATCAGCATCACCCGTTTTAAAGGTCTGGGTGAGATGAACCCCTTGCAGTTGCGGGAGACCTCAATGGCTCCCGACACCCGTCGCCTGTTGCAATTGACCATTGAAGAGGGTGATCAGACCAATGCCATGTTGGATATGCTGTTGGGCAAAAAACGCGCCTCGGATCGTCGTGCTTGGTTGCAGGAGAAGGGCAATTTGGCGGATGTGGGTTAAAGAATCGCAACCCACGTCATTCTCGCGCAGGCGGGAATGACGAGCAAGATCACAAGGTTTCATTATGAGTTGGCATGAAAAGATAAATTACATCTTTGCAACCCTGCTCTGAATCAGAGTTGCTGACTGAAATTGACAAAGCCCCCTTAAAAATATATATGTAGTTGTATATACTTTTAAGGGGGCTTTATGATTACCGCTAAATTATTTGAAAATGGGCACTCGCAAGCGGTGCGTCTGCCCAAGGCGTTTCGTTTTGAAGGCCGAGAGGTGGAGATTTTTCGCCGTGGTGACGAGGTGGTTCTGCGTCCGAAAAGAGAGAATTTAGCCGCCGCTTTATTGCAGATGAGACCTCTTCCTGCTGACTTTTTTGCCGATCCAAGAGAAGATCCGCCTGCCGAAGAGCGAGAGGCGTTGTGATGAAGGTGCGTTATCTTTTGGACACCAATATCTGCATCTATATTTTAAAACAGAGACCGGCTGAAGTTGTGGCGCGGTTTGAATCGTTGCAGGTGGGGGAGGTGGTCATCTCCTTAATCACTCATGGCGAGTTGCGTTTTGGAGCGGAAAAAAGCCACTCTTCGGCGCGAGTGCATGAGAGCTTAGATGAGCTGCTGGCGCTGATGCCTGTATTGCCGATGTCGGATCAGGTGGCTTTTGAATATGGCAAGATTCGCGCTGATCTGCAACAGCGAGGGTGTGTCATCGGTGCTAATGATCTCTGGATTGCAGCTCAGGCTTTGGCCGAAGACCTGATTTTGGTGAGCAATAATATTCGTGAGTTTGAGAGAGTCACGGCCTTGAAGCTGGAAAACTGGGTGACTTGTTAAGCTGAATTGAGCATAAAAAGGTAACGCTATGAGTCAGCATCTGTTTGCACAAAACACCATCGCTATGGTTTGGGATTTTGATAAAACCTTGATCTCGGGCTACATGCAGGAGCCGCTGTTTGATGAGTACGGCGTGGATAAAAAACGTTTTTGGGCGGAGGTGGCAGCGCTGCCAGAGGAGTATAAAAAACGCGGGGCGCAGATGATCTCCAGTGAGATTGTCTATCTAAACCACATTCTCTCCTACGCGCGCGCGGGTACCTTTGCCGGTTTGAACAATCGCAAACTGAAAAAACTCGGTGAACGGCTGAACTTTTTTCCTGGATTGCCAGGCTTGTTCAAAAACTTACAGCAGCGTTTGATGCAATGTGCTGAGTATCAGCGCCATGAAATCACCTTAGAACATTACATTGTCAGCAGCGGTCTGCGCCAGATGATCGTTGGCAGTGAGATTGCGCCCTTTGTGGACGGTGTGTGGGGCTGCGAGTTGCTGGAGGGTATGGCCGCCGATTCGGTGGTCTGTCAGTTGGGTTATGTGTTGGACAATACCAGTAAGACACGGGCGTTGTTTGAGATCAATAAAGGCAGTAACAAACATCCAGAGATTGATGTGAACGGCCAGATGAACGCTGAAGATCGGCGTATTCCGTTTCAAAACATGATCTACATTGCCGACGGCCCCAGCGATGTGCCGGTGTTTTCTCTGTTGAATTCCCACGGCGGTAAAACCTTTGCCGTTTACGCCAAAGGTTCCGAGGCGCAGTTTAAACAAGTGAATGCGTTGCAGCAGCAGGGCAGAGTGAACTCGTTTGGTGAGGCGGATTATCGCCAAGGGTCGCAAACTTATATGTGGTTGCAAAATGCACTGGAGGAGATCGCAGTCCGAATGGTGAGGAATCGTGAGCGTGTCTTGGGTGAGAAAGTGGGCGATGCACCTCAACATTTATCGGAATAAACAGCATAAAAGAACTCTCTAAGCGTTCGTTATAATAAAATACAAATTTTACTTGCCAAAATTAATTATCGTCCGTACAATGCGCCTTCCAGATGCGGGGTGGAGCAGTCTGGCAGCTCGTCGGGCTCATAACCCGAAGGTCGTAGGTTCGAATCCTGCCCCCGCTACCAAATGCAGTATCAAAAAAGGCTCCTGAGTAAGGAGCCTTTTTTGTAGATGATAAAAAGGTATTTTTAGCCAACATGCGTAAAGCGCCAGCAAATATTTGGGATTGTGTTTATCCCGTCGTAGAAGGCCTAGGTTATGAGCACGTGGGCAGTGAATATCTACGTCGCCATGACGGCAATTTGCTGCGTGTTTACATAGATCGTCCCGAGGGCATTGGCGTAGAAGATTGCGCTACGGTCAGCCGTCAGTTGGGCGCGGTGTTGGAGGTGGAAGAACCCATTGTGGATGCCTACACTCTAGAGGTCTCTTCTCCTGGTACAGATCGACCTATTTTTAAGGTCTCTGATTATCAGCGTTTTGTTGGTCAACAGATTCGTTTGCGTTTACAAGTACCGAGTGCTGAGGGACGGAAAAAATTTAAAGGTCTGTTGGTTGAAGTGACAGATGAAACGTTGCTTATTGAAGTAGACGGTCTTGACTACCAATTGGCGCTTGATGATGTGGATGAAGCTCGTTTGGTTCCCCGTTTTGGGTGACTGTCGGTTTTTGAAAGCACGGTTTGCTGGACTCTTGTGGAGATGCGTCGGTTATGAATAAAGAGATCCTCCTGGTTGTTGATGCCGTTTCCAATGAAAAGGGCGTTGATAAGGAAATAATATTCCAAGCGTTGGAAGCGGCTTTGGCCTCTGCCACACGTAAAAATTACAGTTCGGACATTGACGTGCGAGTCGCTATTGATCGAGTTAGTGGGGCTTACACCACCTATCGTCGCTGGGAAGTGCTTGAGGATGATGAGAAACAAGAGCATCCCACGCGCCAGATCGGTCTTACTGCGGCTCAAATGGATGCGCCAGATTTACAGGTAGGTGGGTTCTCCGAAGATGAGATTGAGTCGGTCGAATTTGGTCGCATTGCGGCTCAAACCGCCCGTCAAGTGATTGTGCAAAAAGTACGTGAAGCGGAACGCGCTCGCGTGGTGGATGCGTATCTTGATCGTGTTGGTGAGTTGCTGATGGGCGTTGTGAAACGTGTGGATCGTAACGGTGTTTATCTGGATTTGGGTAATAATGTCGAAGCCTTTGTGGCTCGCGATGAGCTGATTCCTCGTGAGGCAGTACGCCCAGGGGATCGTTTGCGTGGCTACCTTAAAGAAGTGCGTACCGAAAGCCGAGGCCCACAACTGTTTGTCAGTCGCACCTCGTCTGAGTTTTTGCAGGCGCTGTTTAAGCTTGAAGTGCCGGAAGTCGGCCAAGAGATGATTGAGATCATGGGCGCTGCGCGTGATCCTGGCGCACGCGCCAAGATCGCAGTGCGTTCTAATGATCCGCGCCTTGATCCCGTTGGTGCCTGTGTTGGCATGCGGGGGTCACGAGTGCAGACGGTCTCGAATGAGTTGTCAGGTGAACGGGTTGATATTATCCTCTGGGACGAAAATCCAGCGCAGTTTGTGATCAACGCCATGTCGCCAGCGGAAGTGCTCTCTATCGTAGTCGATGAAGAGAAAAACAGCATGGACATTGCCGTTGAGGGTGAAAAACTCTCTCTGGCCATTGGGCGCAACGGCCAAAATGTGCGTTTGGCCAGTGAGCTGACCGGTTGGTCGCTGAACGTCATGGATGAGGCACAGGTGGATGAGAAAAACGAGAATGAAGCGCGTGATACGCTGAAATTGTTTGTAGCTCAATTGGATGTGGATGAAGAGGTGGCTCTGATTCTGGTGCAGGAGGGGTTCAGCAGCGTTGAAGAGGTGGCTTATGTGCCGACTCAAGAGCTGCTGGATATTGAAGAATTTGATGAAGATACGGTGTCTGAGTTGCGAAATCGTGCTCGTGATGCCTTGTTGATCAAAGCCATTGCAACGGAGGAGAAATTAGAGGGTGATAAGCCCGCTGAAGATCTTCTGGCAATGGAAGGCATGGATCAAGACACAGCTTATGCCCTAGCGGGTTTGGGTGTGGTGAGTATGGAAGATTTGGCTGAGCAGTCCATTGACGAAGTTATGGCGGTGGATGAAATGGATGAAGAACGAGCAGCCAAGTTAATTATGAAAGCGCGTGAACCGTGGTTTGCGGAAGACACACAACAAGATAAGAGCGTCGATTGAGATCGACCGGGAGATTTTGCTCATGACGGACGTAACCGTAAAGCAGCTGGCTGAGGTTGTTGGCACCCCGGTCGAGCGTTTAATAGAACAGCTCAATGAAGCCGGTATTGTGAAACAGAAAGCGGATGATCTGGTTAGCAACAAAGAAAAAATGCAGCTGCTAGATTCGCTGCGCAGCTCGCATGGCAAAGATGAAGCCGCCGATGGTGCGCCGAGTAAGATTACTCTGCGCCGTAAACGAATGAGTACACTTAAGGTGGACTCTGGTGCCGCGCGTGGTAAAAAAACCGTCAATATCGAAGTTCGTTCCAAACGCACTTACGTCAAACGGACTAACGTTGCTGATGAAGAGGCGAAGAAGAAGGCGTTAGAAGAAGAGCGTCTGCGCCAAGAGCAGCTAGAGAAAGAGAAAGAAGAACAGCGTTTTCAAGAGGCTGAACGCCTTAAAGTTGAAGAAGAAGCGCGTGTTAAAGCGGAAGCTGACGCGAAATTGGCCGCTGAGCAGGCGCTTGTTAAGGCAGAAGCGGAGGCGAAAAAAGCCGAAGCAGATGCGAAATCAAAAGCTGAAGCAGCGAAGGCTAAGCCGAAAGCGCCAGCAAAAGCGCCAGCAAAAGCGCCAGCAAAAGCGCCAGTAAAAGCAGAGACACGGAATAAACGTCCCGCTGCTGGGCAAAATAACAAAAGCGGTAAGTCCTCAGGTAACAACACTCGTTATGGGCGTAATGAATTGCATGTAGCCAGCGGTCGGGGTGGTAAGCGTAATAAAAAAGGCAAAGGCCGTGGCCGTGCGGCACCGGTGACGACAGAGACGCGGCACCGTTTCGAGATGCCCGTTGAGACCGTGGTTAAAGAGATTAAGCTGGGTGAGACCATCACTGTCGCTGGGTTAGCCAGTGCGATGTCGGTCAAGGCTACCGAAGTCATCAAAGAGATGATGAAGATGGGGGTTATGGCTACCATCAATCAGGTGCTTGATCAGGAGACCGCCACTCTGGTGGTGGAAGAGATGGGGCATAACGTCATCCTCTCTTCGGGTGATGAGGTGGAAAATTCGCTGGCAAACAGCGGTGAAGATCGTGGTGAGCTGGTTGCTCGTCCTCCTGTTGTGACGGTGATGGGGCATGTTGATCATGGTAAGACCTCATTGTTGGATTACATTCGTACCTCTAAGGTTGCTTCTGATGAAGCCGGTGGTATTACTCAGCATGTGGGTGCTTACCATGTTGAAACCGACAAAGGTATGGTCACCTTTCTTGATACGCCAGGACACGCAGCTTTTACCGCCATGCGTGCGCGTGGTGCCAAGAGCACCGATATTGTTGTGCTGGTCGTGGCCGCTGATGACGGCGTGATGCCGCAGACTATTGAGGCAATTCAACACGCAAAAGCAGCAGAGGTGCCACTGGTGGTGGCGGTCAACAAAGTTGATAAGCCCGAAGCGGATCCTGAACGAGTTAAAAATGAGTTGGGTAACCACAACGTTATTCCTGAAGATTGGGGTGGCGATGTGATGTTTGTTAATGTTTCAGCCAAAACCGGTGAAGGCATTGAAGATTTGCTGGATGCGTTGATTTTGCAGGCGGAATTCCTTGAGTTGACGGCTCATAAAAAAGGCAGTGCAACCGGTGTGGTGGTAGAGGCGAGCTTGGATAAAGGGCGTGGTCCAGTCGCCACCATTTTGGTTCAGTCTGGCGAGCTTAAAAAGGGCGATACGCTGTTGGCCGGTACGGAATACGGTCGGGTGCGAGCCATGTTTGATGAAGATGGCCAACCGATTGAATCCGCTGGCCCTTCTATCCCTGTGGTGGTTTTAGGCCTCTCCGGTACACCAGAGGCGGGTGGTGAGATGGCGGTGGTCAAAGACGAGCGTAAAGCCCGTGAAGTGGCGCTTTATCGTCAAGGTAAGTACCGTGATGTGCGTCTGGCCGCGCGTAAACCAGCTAAGTTGGAAGATGTCTTTGCCCAGATTAAAGAGGGTGAATTGCAGGTTCTGAACTTGGTGGTCAAGTGCGATGTGCAAGGCAGCTACGAAGCTCTGCGCGATTCGCTGGAAAAAATATCCACCGATGAAGTTAGCGTACGAGTTATTGGTGGCGGTGTCGGTGGCATCAACGAGTCAGATGTGCAATTAAGTGTCTCTTCGAAAGCGATTTTGATTGGCTTTAATGTGCGTGCCGATGCTACCGCACGGCGTTTGATTACCGAGCGTGAGGTGGAGCCGTATTACTACAGCATCATCTACGAAGTCATTGATCAAGTACGCGGTGTGGCTTCTGGCTTGTTAGCCCCTGAAATTCAAGAGCGCATTATCGGCTTGGCTGAAGTAAAAGACGTTTTCAGTTCGCCCAAGTTTGGTGACATTGCCGGTTGCATGGTGATTGACGGTGCGGTGCGCCGTGCGGAACCGATTCGTGTCCTGCGTGACAACGTGGTGATTTACGAAGGTGAGCTGGAATCCCTGCGTCGCTTTAAAGACAATGTGGAAGAGGTTCGCATGGGTACTGAATGTGGTATCGGAGTGAAAAACTACAGTGATGTGCGCCCAGGTGATCAGATCGAAGTCTTTGAACGTAAAGAGGTGGCACGTACCCTTTAAGTAGGGGCGTATTTTAGGAGCCTTTTTTATGGCCAATGATTACCCACGCAGCTTTCGGGTTGCCGATCAGATTCAGCGTGAACTGTCACAACTGCTGCGCTTTGAGTTGAAAGATCCGCGCATCAGTGACATGTTGACCGTCTCGGAGGTCGAGGTGAGTAGAGATCTCTCTGTGGCGACGGTGTTTGTCACTGTGATGGGGGATGATGATCGTAAAGAAGCCTTGAAGGGTTTGAACAGCGCCAGCGGTTTTATGCGTAAGCAGTTGGCCGCTCGTTTGAAGCTGCGTGCGGTGCCGATTTTGCGCTTTCGTTATGACGATTCTGCGGAAAAAGGCGCTGAATTGGCCGCTTTGATTGAGAAAGCAGTTCGTGATGATCATCCCAACGGCAATGACCCCAACTCCAACGACTGATTAAAATTGTAGATCTTGATAGGATCGTTATAATGACCCCCTTTTTTGCCCCTGCGGTGAGTCTGGGGGTTTGGCGTTTTTAAACTATGGCACGTAGAAGAGACAAAGGTCGTTCGGTTAACGGCATTATTTTGCTGGATAAACCGCAAGGCATCACCTCGAATAAGGTGTTGCAGAAGGTAAAACATCTGTTTGGTGCCAACAAAGCCGGTCACACCGGTAGTCTTGATCCCTTGGCCACCGGCATGTTGCCGCTCTGTTTTGGTGAAGGGACTAAGGTGTCGGCTTTTTTGCTTGAGGCAGACAAAGAGTATCACCTCATCGCCAAACTGGGCGAAAACACCACCACGGGTGATTCAGAGGGGGAGGTTCTTGATACCTTTTCCACCGCTGAATTAACCCTTGAGCGGGTACGTGAAGTGGTGGGGTCTTATTTGGGTGAGATTGACCAAGTGCCGCCGATGTTTTCGGCCATCAAACACGAAGGTCAGCCGCTCTATAAGTTGGCTCGCCAAGGCATTGTGGTGGAGCGTAAATCCCGTCGTATTACGATTTATGATATTCAATTGATCCGTTTTGTGGATGATCAGTTGGAGTTAAAAGTACGCTGTTCCAAAGGCACTTATGTGCGTACTTTAGTAGAAGACATTGGCCGCGACCTGAAGTGTGGTGGCCATGTGGTGATGCTGCGACGTACCGCAGTGACACCGTATGAAGAAATGCCGATGGTGACACTGGACACTCTGCAACAGACAGCGGAGCAAGGCGGTTTTGCGGCTTTAGATCAGTGTTTGCACGCGGTGGATACGGCGCTCGTTGCTTGGCCGTCGGTCTCTCTCAATGATGATATGGCGTATTACCTTAAAATGGGTCAAGCGGTTCAGGTGTCCAATGCACCCACCGACGGCCTGTTGCGTCTCTATCAAAATGGGGAGCATTTTATAGGCATGGGGTGCATCGATGAAGATGGCAAAGTTGCACCCAAACGCCTGATCGCTGTGTAAACAGCGTGGTTGATCTTGTCTGTTGCCGTCTATTTTTAGGAGTTATTTGATGTCTTGTTTAAATGCTGAAGAGAAAGCCGCCGTTGTTAAAGAGTACCAACAAGCGGAAGGTGATACCGGTTCCCCAGAAGTGCAAGTGGCACTGCTGACCGCCCAAATTGTGCGTTTGAGTGACCATTTTGCAGATCATAAACACGATCACCATTCACGTCGTGGTCTGCTGCGCATGGTTAACCAACGTCGTAAATTATTGGACTACCTGAAAGGCAAAAACGTCAGCCGTTATCAGGATTTGATCAAAGGTCTTGGTCTGCGTCGCTAATTAACCGCTCTTTCATTGCAAGGAAATTATCGTGACTGCCTACAGTAAAAAGTTTCAGTTTGGTGACCATGAAGTCACTTTAGAGACCGGTGAAATTGCCCGTCAAGCGTCGGGTGCCGTATTGGTGAAAATGTTGGACACCGAGGTGTTGGTGACGGTTGTGGGGCAAAAAGAGAGCGCCCCAGGCCGTGACTTTTTTCCCATGACGGTGAACTATCAAGAACGTGCCTACGCAGCAGGTCGTATTCCTGGTGGTTTTTTCAAGCGTGAAGGTCGCTCTACTGAGACCGAAACGCTGGTCTGTCGTCTAATTGATCGTCCGCTGCGTCCGTTGTTTCCAAAAGGCTACACCAATGAGGTGCAGATCATCGCCACGGTGATGTCCGCTGATGAAGGCATCAACCCCGATGTCCTTTCTATCATTGGTGCTTCGGCGGCGCTGGCCATTTCAGGGCTGCCGTTTGATGGCCCTGTAGGCGCGGCGCGGGTCGGGTATAAAAACGGCCAATTTTCGCTGAATCCGACTTTTTCTGAGCTGGAAGAGTCGGATCTGGATCTGGTGGTTGCCGGTACCGACAAAGCGGTCTTGATGGTGGAGTCGGAAGCCAATTTGCTCTCGGAAGAGGTGATGTTGGATGCGGTGATGTACGGTCACGAACAACTGCAAGTAGCGATCAAAGCGATTAGCGAACTGGCAGCGGAAGTGAACAAACCCGTGCAAGAGTGGCATGCACCTGAAGCAGATGTGGCATTGGCGCAAGCCGTTGCGGCGGCCTGTGAAAGTGATTTGGCTGCGGCTTACGCGGTGGCAGAAAAACTGCAACGTCAGGATCGGGTTAAAGCGGCGCGTAATTTGGCGGTTGCCACCGTTGCCTCTGACGACGGTTGGAGCAGCGATGAGGTTTCTGCTGCGTTTAGCGCATTGGAAAAAACCCTTGTCCGTAGTCGTGTGTTGGCCGGTGAAAAACGCATTGATGGCCGTGATTTGGTTACCGTGCGTCCGATTTCGGTGCGTACCGGTGTCTTGGCGCGTACTCATGGCTCAGCTTTGTTTACTCGCGGTGAAACCCAAGCCTTGGTGGTCACCACCTTGGGTACCGGTCGTGATGCGCAGATCATTGATGCATTGGAAGGCGAACGGCGTGAAAACTTTATTTTTCACTACAATTTCCCTCCCTATTCTGTAGCGGAAACCGGTCGAGTCGGTTCTCCTGGGCGACGTGAGATCGGTCACGGTCGGCTGGCCAAACGCGGTGTGCAGGCGGTGATGCCAAACGAAGAAGATTTCCCTTACACCTTGCGGGTGGTTTCTGAGATCACCGAGTCTAACGGTTCCAGTTCAATGGCCAGTGTCTGTGGTTCCAGCCTGTCGATGATGGATGCCGGTGTGCCCTTGAAAGCACCGGTAGCCGGTATTGCGATGGGTTTGATCAAAAAGGGTGAATCCTTTGCGATTTTGAGCGACATCATTGGTGATGAAGATCACTTGGGTGATATGGACTTTAAGGTGGCCGGTTCTAAAGACGGTGTGACTGCTTTGCAGATGGACATCAAAATCGGCGGCATTACTCGTGAAATCATGCAGATTGCATTGACTCAAGCGAAAGAAGGTCGCCTGTTTATTTTGGAAGCGATGAGCGGTGAGTTGACCTCTGCACGTCAAGACATGTCGGAATTTGCGCCGCGTTTCATTACGGTTAAAATTGATCCCGAGAAGATCTCTTCGGTGATTGGTAAAGGCGGTTCGGTGATTCGGGCGTTGACTGAAGAGACCGGCGCTAACATTGAGATTGGTGATGACGGTTTGATTAAAATCGCTTCTGCGGATCGCAAAGCCGGTGAAGAAGCCAAACGTCGCATTGAGCAGATTACCGCTGATGTGGAAGTGGGTAGCATTTATGAAGGCAAAGTGTCCAAGATTATGGACTTTGGTGCCTTTGTGAATATTTTGCCAGGTAAAGACGGTTTGGTTCATATTTCACAAATTTCCGATGAACGGGTTCAGAACGTCAGTGATGAACTTAAGGAAGGTGAAATGGTCAAGGTGAAGGTTCTGGAAATTGATAAGCAAGGTCGAATTCGTTTGAGTATGAAGGCGGTTAATGCGGGTTAAATCTTAACCTTGGGTTGGATGTTTAAAGAGGGAGCTTTAGGCTCCCTTTTTTTGTGGGTTTTTTGAATCAATTGGATGGTGTCGTGGTGTTGTTCAATCGTTCGATAAGCAACTCTTTTTTTGTCTTTTTGCTGTTATGGCACGGTTCCCTTGCTGCGGCCACGGTACAGGTGCTGGTCTCTCCTGCTTGGTTGCAATCAGGCGGTGAGCGTCATCCGCTGAAGCCGGGGGTGCTCTTAAAAGCAGGTGATGTGATCGAAACCGGTCTCGGTGGGCGGGTGCGCCTGGTCTTGGAAGAGGGTGTGCTGCTGAAACTGGGCAGTGACAGCCGTCTGTTATTTCAAGCGCATGACTTAACTCTATTCCGTGGTGTGGTGCGTCTGAAAGTAAAGCAGAAACGCCGTGATTCAGCAGTGTATCGGCTGTTTTCTCAGGATCGTCCCACTTTGTCAGTGCCACAGGGTGCAGAAGTGTGGTTAAAACGCACCATCAACAGTTGGCGTACCTGTCGGGTCAAGGGAATGCTTACTGTGGAGAAAAGCCTCGCCAGTGGCTTTATTTTGAATCGCCCAAGGCACTGTTATGAGTGGTTGGCCGATGCGGCACAAGGGCAGTTTCGTTACCTCTCCAAGGCGCGTATGAAAACACGGTTGCAGGAGGTCAATACGCTGAAGGATCAAGGTTTGCTGATTGAGGGTGGCGCTTGGGTGGCGTATTTGGGTCAGTTTCGTGGCAGAGGTGGGGAGCGTTTACTGTCGCGTTTGCAGCAGCAAGGCTATCCCGTTGAGGCTGAAATGGCCTATTTCAGTGGTGAAGAGTGGCAGCGGTTGATGATCAGAGGCTTTTATGAAGAGTCTGAGGCGTTGGCTTTTATTCGTCGGCACCGCAGTTGGAGCAATAAAAAAATGTGGGTGGAAGAGCAGTAAGGTGCAGGTTGGATTTATTATGGACGACGACTACTTTTATATGTCGCAGGCGCTTAATTTGGCTAAAAAAGCCGCTGCTTTAGGTGAAGTGCCAGTGGGGGCGCTGTTGGTTAAAGAGGGAGCGGTGATTGCTGAAGGTTGGAATCGCCCCATTACAACATCGGATCCTTGTGCTCATGCGGAGATTATGGCGTTGCGTTTGGCAGCGCAGAGACTGAAGAATTACCGTCTGCTGGATTGCACTCTGTATGTGACCTTGGAGCCGTGTCTGATGTGTGTTGGGGCGATGGTACATGCGCGTTTGCAGCGTGTGGTGTTTGCTGCTTTTGATCATAAAACCGGTGCGGCTGGTTCGGCTTTTGATCTACTTTGCTCGCCAAAACACAATCATCGCATTGAGGTGACTTCGGGTATTTTGTCTGTGGCTTGCGCTGGTCTTTTAAGTCATTTTTTTCGGCAACGCCGGATGGAGAAAAAAAGAGCAAAAAGGTGTCAGCCTTAGTTGAGGTGTGGGTCTTGCCGGATCAACTGTTGCTGGTTAAGATGAAAATTCTGTTCGCATTTTTTGAATAAAAAGGAAGCTGAAAAATGAAGTACGTTATTGCGTTGTTAGGCTGTGTTGTTTCTCTATTTACCCTAACCGTTCAAGCGGGCGATATGATGCGCTCTGCTTCTCCTGCTGGGGCGATGCTCTACATTATATCACCGGTTGATGGAGCGGTGGTCTCTTCTGAGGTGACGGTGAAATTTGGTCTGAAGGGGATGGGCGTTGCTCCTGCTGGAGTGGAGAAAAAGAACACCGGCCATCATCATCTGTTGGTGGACGGTAAAATGCTGCCTGCATTTGATAAACCCATGGGAGGCGAGGTGAAACATTTTGGTGGTGGTCAGACTGAAACGGTGATTAAGTTGAGCAAAGGCATGCATACCTTGCAGCTGGTGTTGGGGGATCGTTTTCATGTGCCTCACAACCCAGCGGTGATCTCTAAAAAAATCACGGTGATGGTTAAATAAACTGTTCTTAAATTGGCCTTTTTTAAGGCCATTTTTTATGTGTTTTATTGCTGCTTTATTTGAGAGAGTTTTGTTGTGTTTTTGAAGTATTTTTATTTATTTGGAATAGGATTGTTTTTTTATTCAAATTTGGTTTTATCAGCGGATCACAGTCAACGATGGTTCGTGATGTGGGGTTATAATCGTGCGATTTATCAAAACTCCGATATACATTTTAAGGGTGATGATTATGATTTCACTCTGTTGGATGTGAAAGCGGATGATGTGCCTTCAACGTTCCAGTGGAATTATATTTTTCCTGACATCACTATTCCACAAAATAATGCGAAAATAGGCTATTACTTAGATAAAACACACCGTGTTTCTTTTGCGGTTGATCATATGAAATATCGCGTGCGGCCAAACCAGAGTGTAAAGATGACTGGCTTGGATCATTTTTCAAACAGTGGAGATGGTGGTTCGGTAAGTGAGCAGGTTTTAAGTAAGGATTACCTTAAATACGAACATACGGATGGTTTGAATTACATTAATTTTGGTTTGGATAGTTTGACCCCTTTTTGGAGTAATTCTGCTTGGGCGCTTTCGACCTTTTATGGTTTGGATGTGGGGTTGGTCTTGCCACGCAGTAACGTAACGTTGGGCAACAATGCACGTTATGATGAATTTCATTTGGCGGGTTACGGAGCCTCTGTCAGTGTGGGTATGGTATTGGATTTTGGCGCTGATTGGTTTGTTCAGCTTGCTGCTAAGCAGGGTGTGTTGTTATTACCTGATGTGCGTACAACGAAAGATTCTTCTGATTCTGCGGCACAAAACATTGAATTTGTGCAAATGTATTTAAGCGCCGCTTATCTTTTTTGATGAGTTTATTGAAGTGCTGCGGCCAAGCCGATTTTTAGCGTGGGGTATTTTAGTGTCACGCCCAGATGTTCGCGCAGTAATTGATTTTTAATCCGTTTCGACTCGGCTAAATAGGAGCGCATACCTAGGCTCAATTGATCCTCCATCTCTTCTTTAGCAATGACCCTAGGTCGTGGCAGTTGCAGTGCATCGGCGACTTGGAAAAAATAGTCGCTCATGGTGCTGGGATGGCCATCGGCCACATTATAAAGTGGTTTTGGTTCGGGGTGATGTGCCGCTGCCACGCAGGCTTGGGTCAGGTCTTCAATTTGAATTCGATTGCTGAAAGGCGAGGCTTCCGGTGCCAAAATCGGTTGGCCACTGAGCAGTCGTTTACGCGGCAGTTTGCCTACGCCGTAGATTCCGGGCACTCTTAAGACGATAATCTTTACCCCGTTTTTTTCTCCCCATTGCATTAAGCTTTGTTCCGCTGACCAACGTCGATGGGCGCGATCGGCTTGTGGCTTGGCTGGGCGAGTTTCATCAATCCACTCTCCGTTGCAGTTTCCGTAGACCCCAGTGGTGCTGATTAAGACGACCCGTTTTGGTTTCTGTTGATCGATGGCCTTGAGAAAATTCTGTATCCGCAGATCATGCTGGCCTTGGCTGGGAGGCGGTGCGCAGTAATAGACGGTTTTTTGCTCTACTTCTAATTCGGTGAGGCTGTCTGTGTCGTCTAGGTCGGCGGTCACAGAGACAATCTGTGGGTGTTCACATTTAGAACGACAGAGAGCTTCAATCTGATTGCCTATCTGCATTTCAGCCTCAGCTAAATAGCGCCCTAGATAGCCGTAACCAACAATGATGATTTTATTCATGCTTCTGGATGACTCATTTGAGGGAAGGGCTGATGCAAGCCATTGATGATGGCCAGATAATCGGGATGATCTGGAGTGATGTAACCGACTCGAATCAGAAAGTCGATAATGACTAAGTTGCAGTTGAGTTTTAACTCGTCGCTGTTTTGCACGATGTCAGCAACCTCATCAAGACTGTAGAGTTGAAACGACTCTGTTTCACCGTCACTGCCGTGGGGAATAAAATCAGTGGGTAATTCCAGATCGTAGCAGTAGAGGAGGTCTTGTTTGAGTCCTTCTTTGCTTTCTCGGCAATAACTGATGGCTCCGACGGGTTGGGCTTGCTGTGCTAATTCACGGCTTAGGGTGGCTTCTTCAGCGCACTCTTTGGCCAAATTGTCTTCTAGGCTGATGTTGATGGGCAGACCACCAGCGACCATATTATCCAGCTTTCCAGGTGCGTGCCAGCGATCCAGTGCGCGTCTGCCAAGCCAAAGTTTGATCTCCCCGTGCTGTTTGACGTAACCGTTGAGGTGTTGGCCAAAAGCACGAATGCCAAAGTAGGGTGCGGCAGAACGATCCAGTTGGCAAAGTGCTTGTGAGCGGTTGTTGGCCGTAATGGGGTAGAGTTCGCCGTGCAGATTGTGAATCAGCTCTTGCTGGTGCAGAGCCTGTGTGATTTCTTGCAGTGCTGAGCTTCGTTTTGCAAAGGTGTTGAGTTGAGGGTTGAGGTGAATGCCGCGGCGCTCTTGCTGAAACCAGTTTGGCCATTGATCTAGGAGTCGGCAGGCAAACTCGGGGCGTAACCAGCCCACCAATGTTTGCTGGATAAAAAAGGCTAAAAAGCGATCTATTTGATGGCGGTTGCAGCGTTGAATGGGATCAAGGTAACTCACTCTGTGTACCTCTGTGAATAAAATAAAGTTCATTGTGGCGTGCCGCGAGGAGGATGCCAAGTTGTGATTGTGGTTTAATTATGGAACGACGTGCTCAGGTTTTCCTTGTTGGCTTAAATAGCTGTGTTTTGCATTGACTCTTGGGGCTGATTCACCACAATGTGGTCTTAGGGTTTAAGAAAACAGTCAGAAAAGGAGTGGACTGATGAAGAGTGTATTGATTGCGGCTGTGGTCGGTTTTGCGGTTATTGTATTGCAGAGTTGTTCGCCAGATACCTCATCACAAAATGCTCGACAAGGGTTTAACAGCGGTATAAAACCGAATGTTGTGGTCATCCCAGAAAACAGTCCTGAAACACCCCCCACTCCAGTTGTTGCCACTGAAGTCGTTTCTCCTTTGGTAGAAAAACCTGCTGTAGCGGAGTCTATGCAAACAGAACCTTCGCAGGATAAGGTAGTTTCGCTGCAAAAAATTCGAGCTACCGCTTGGCCAGCGGTACCCACTACTACGGAATTGGAAGCGTCAGCCAGTCGTTATTTGGTCTCTTTGGAGGTGTATCGACAGGCATTGGAAACAAAACGTGAGTCGCTGGAGCTGGCGCGCCAAGAAGGTGTGATGCAGTCGTCGGAGTATGCGGCGATGATTGATCGTTACCGACAAGGCATTCGAGCGTATCGTTTGGGTTACGCGCGTTACAAACAGCGCCAAGCAACACGATGAGTTATGAACTCTCTTTATTGGTTTTTTCTGAGAAGCGTTTTGCGGTGCTGCGTACATTGATTAACAGTTTTTGCAGGGAACGTTTGGGAAACAGATTGCGCAGTGGTTTTGGAATGCAATTGGCAATTTTGTCGCTGCCGTTGATGAGCGCTGGGCGACTTTGTTCCCACCACGTTTCTGGGCGTTTGAGTAGACGGGCTTCCAGCTGTTGCAGCTCGTGATAGACCCGTTTGCGTTTAATCTGAAAAACGTCAAGACCTTCCTGAGAAAAATTTCCATTTTGATGCCAATGTTTGACGTCATCGCCGACTTTTTCGGTAATGGCACGGATTTTTTGGTACTGTCTGCTGCTCAGTAGTTCCTCACTGTCGTAACGATGAGAACGAAAAATCACACCCTGTGTTTCGGTTACCTTTCTGCGCAACTCCTCCATTTCTCCTGAGACATGGTGGAATTTGCGTTTGAACAGAGCTTGATATTCGCGTCGTTGTTGTTTCATTGTTAGTGAGCCGTTGCATTTCATCGTTACGTTTATCCTAGTAAATGTAACAAATTCATTTGGCAGAGTGGAGATTAAGCTGAGTTAATTTGAGATAAGTGAAAAAATATCAGAAAAAGTTCTTTTAATGGGAATTTTTTGGCCATTAGAATCTGCTAATATCATTTTTTAGATTAAATATGAGTGAATGAGTTTTTTATGAATAAAAAGATGTGTTTGTTTCTGTTGTTTTTATCGAGTTCATTGCAGGCCGAGAGCTGGCAAGGTGAGGGTGAGTTGGGTGTCACCTTGACGTCGGGCAACAGTGAAACAGAGAGCTGGAATGGTCGTATTGATCTGAAACATGACAGTGAACAGTGGCGTAATAGCCTTGGTTTGCAAAGTTTGAAAGCCTCAAACGAAGCGTTGGTGACGGCGGAACGTTATGTGGCCGCGCTGAAATCCGATTATAAGTTCAAGCGTAATTACGCGTTTGCGGCGTTTCGTTATGAAGATGATCGTTTCAGTGGTTACGATTATCAAACCTCGTTAACACTGGGTTTGGGGCGACGTTTTTGGGACAGCGAAGGGAAATTATTGGATCTCTCCATCGGTTTGGGTAACAAGCGTTCTAGTGACAGCGTGACTGCTTTGGTTTCAAGCGAGGCGATTTTGCGGGGTGGGTTGTTATTCAGTTACCCGTTGAATAAGCAGGTCAGTTTGAGTGAAGAGCTGTTGCTGGAGTCGGGGCAAGCGTTGCTGCAAACCCAATCGGTGACGGCGTTGGCGGTGAATATGAGCCAGAATTTAGCGGCAAAATTTTCTCTGACCGCAACCCACAATTCACAGGTGCCGGTGGGCAGTGAGAAGACCGATACGATTACCGCCGTGTCACTGCTCTACCGATTGTGATGGGGTTTTTAGCCAAGGCGATAGTGTTTGTTGACCTCTTCTAAAATTTGCCAATGGCAGGCGAGTCCGGCGGGAAAGGTGATGTAATCACCGGCAAAAAACTCCATCGGTTCACCGTCTTTAGGGGTGACGATGATGTGTCCATCAAGCAGATAACAGGCTTCGTCTACTTTGTAGAGCCACTCAAATTCTGAGATGCCCTTGTTCCACAGCGGCCAGTCATAAACGCCCCAGACTTCCAGTTTGCCAGGGGCGGGGTTGCGTTCAAATAAGATGTGCATGGGAAAAATACCTTGTGGTTAGCGAGTGGGTTTGTGCCAGTCGTCTAGGTTGGCAGGGCAGAGCACCCCGCGCATGGTGTTGATCAGAGTGAGGATTTTATCGTTGCGGATGCGATAGTAGATGCGATTGGCTTCTTTGCGAGAGACCAGAATATTTTTATTGCGCAGCTGATCCAGATGTTGGGAGATATTGCTTTGCGTGGTGCCGACTTTTTCCATGATTTCACGCACCGACAGTTCGGTTCCGCCCAAGGAACAGATGATTTTCCAGCGCAGCGGATGAGCCATCGCTTTGAGGGCGTTGGCGGTTAGCTCGGTATCTTCTTCCGGTTCGTTGGGCAAATTTGGGGTGGTCATGCTAAAGCTCCGTGGCAGGTGAATCCATCAGTGAGCACTGTACTGGATTGGGCAGAGAGTTTCATTAAGTCACTGCTTCTGGGTTTGTGAGACGGCTGTAACCGCTCATGTTTTTTGCAATGCAGATGATGTCACTGATCTCTTTGTGTTCATTGTGCAGCGCCGTGCGTGAGAAGAGAATCGGTACGCGGCTGTTGTCTTGGGCGATAAAACGCGCTTCGATGTCTCGAATCGCGCCGGTACGAATCAGCGCTTCCAGCCAGATGCCCATAAAGGCTTTGGCCTGAACCTGATCCTCTTCTTCAAACACATCGCCAATGGCCATGCTAACCAACTCTTTTTCTGTGTAACCGAGCATCTGGCAGGCGGCGGGGTTGACGGATTTTATTTTGCCCTCGGGGTCGAGAATCAGCAGTGCTTCACCCATCGTTTGTAAAATACTGTGCAGATAATTATTGGCCTGTTTGAGTTCGGCGGTGCGCTGTGCGACCTGCTCTTCCAGCCGCTGGTTTAGTTCTCGCTCTTTTTCGATGAGGCGAAAGTAGGTGCTGATTTTATTCAGCAGTTGGTGGTCGTCAATGGGTTTGAGCAGGTAGTCGGCGGCTCCCAGTGCGTAGCCTTTTTGCTGAAACTCATTGCTTTTAAACGCAGCGGTGAGGAAGATAATCGGAATGTCGCGGGTTTTTTTGCGAATCTTCAACATCGAAGCGGTTTCAAAACCGTCCATCTCGGGCATCTGCACATCAAGAATAATTAGGTCGATGTTACTGATGCTGAGCGCCAGCTCAATGGCTTTTTTACCGCTGTCGGCCTGTAAAATCTCCAGATCCATTTGGCTGTTGAGCAGGCTCTGCAAGCTGAAGAGGTTGTTGGGATTGTCATCGACAATCAGTACTTTAAAGCCGTGGTAGCGTGTCATGGGGACTCTCCAAGGGAGGGTGAGAGGTATTGGTTTAGGGTTTTCAATAGGGCGGGATGCTCCAGTGGTTTGTTTAGGCTGTCTGTGGCTCCGATAGCCAAACAGCGTATTTGATCTGTGTTTTGATCACGCTTAATGAGAGAAATAACGGTCAGTTTCTGGAAGCGCGTCTGCTGGCGTAGGCTCTTTAAGGTTTCAAAGCCGTCCCTCTTTGGCATGTTCATGTCCAATAAGATCAAATCAAAATCAGGTTCATCTTGTAGGGTTTCTAAGGCTTCTTGGCCATCACCGGCAGCGGTGACGTGCAGATTCCAGCTCTCCAACAGCGGCGTTAAGCTGAGCAGGACGTTTAAATCGTTTTCCACCAGCAGCAGGCGTTGTTGTTTGAAGTTCGCTTCCAGCAGAGGCGGTGCGATTGAGTGGCTTGCGTGTGGAGCAGGAGAGGCGGCGTTTTCTTGATGGGTAATAATAACGTGTTGCTCATCAATTCGGTCTGTATCGACCTCCAGCGGCAAATGGAGGCTGAAGATTGAGCCGTGATTGGCTTGGCTCTCTAAGTGTATCTCGGCTCCAAGCAGATGTGCCAATTCGCGGCTGATACTGAGACCCAGCCCAGTGCCACCAAAACGACGGTTGGTGGAGCCGTCGGCTTGCCGAAAGGCCTCAAAGATCAACTGCTGCTTCTCTTTTGCAATGCCAATGCCGCTGTCGTGAACGCTGATCTGGATCGGGTGTTGGCGGTCGGCTGCTGAATGGTCCAACAGACGAATCTCAACGCCGCCCTGTTGGGTGAATTTGACCGCATTGGAGAGGAAATTTTTGATGATTTGGCGCAGTTTTTCCCGGTCGCTGGTGATCTGCGTCTGTGCCAGTGGTTCAATGTGCAGGCTGAGGCTGAGATGTTTAGCTGCAAACTGAGGTTGCAGCAGCTCCAGCAATTCGTGCAGCAGGGGGACGAGATCGACAGGTTTCAAATGGATGTTGCATTTGCGAGCTTCGATCTGCGACAAATCCAAAATATTGTCGATCAGTGATTTTAGATCGGAACCGGCGTTGTGAATCACCTGCGCTTGTTGACGGCTCTCCGCATTTAATGTGTCCTGTTGGCTGAGCAATTTGGAGAGCAGTAAGATAGAGTTCAGTGGGGTGCGCAGTTCGTGACTGACATTGGCTAAAAACTCCGATTTATAACGGTTCGACTCTTCCAGCTCTTTGGCGTGATGGCGTAATTTTTGGCTGTGTTGACTGTGGCTTTTGGAGAGTTGGCTTAACTCGTTGCTCAGTTGTTTGACCTCTTGTGAGCCGCGCCATTGAAAGCGAACTTCGCCATCGCCTTTGAGGACTTGGCTGATGCCCGTGAGCAGTTCACGACCGAAGGTGGAGAGGCGTTTAGCGATCCAGTGAGCGATCAGTAAAACCAGCACAAATAGAATGGCCATCACCAGCAGGGTGCGGTTTTCGAGTCGATTGCTAAAAGTCTCCATCGGCGAGGGATCAACGCGCCTGCCAACCCACAGCGGGCCGTTTTTTTCCGTAGCAAACAGCGGTACCCAGATCACTTGAGCTTGATCTGCTTGTTTCCAGAGGGCGAAGGTGCCCTTGGAAAACAGTTCTTTTAGGCCAGGATAATCTGTGAAGGCCTGAGCGTTATCGTTGACCGCTTCGCCGTATTTTAGGTAGCTGCCGTTGTTATAAACCCAGTAGGTGTCTTGGTAGGCTTTGGCCAGTCCGCCAATGTCCAGATGTACCACCACTGCTCCCAGAGGTGATGTGTTGGCATCTGTTGAAATTGGGCTAATCAAGCTGAGGTTCATAAAATGACGTGGGTTAACGCGCCCTGCTGCGGGATTAAACCGAATCGCTCCGACCAGCACCACACCTGCGGGGCTGTTGAGGCTGGTCTGAAACAGGCGGGTGTTTACCGGTGTGTCTGTTTGCTGGCAGGCAGAAAAGTTGAGGGTTTGAGGGTCGCGTTCCAGACAAAATTGGATGGCGGCCATTGGATCTAAAAACAGCACTTGGGTGATGTCTTGTTGATCTTTGAGGATGTGATTCAGCCAGTCGGTGTAACGAATGCGCTCTTTTACCAGATCGATTTGAAAACCCTTAGGCGGTGGCGTGTGTTTGAGCTGAATGCCGGGTTCAGGAAATTTGGTCAGTAGGCGTACCATTTCGTGACGAGTGGCGAGGTGCTGTTCCACATCACGAAAGTCATCGCGCAAACTTTGCAGATAGGCTTTGTGATAGAGCATCTCCAGTTGATTGAACATCAGCGGGGCATTGATACTGATGGCAACCAAGAGAGGCGTGGTGCCAAAAAAAAGCAGAAAAATAAGAATTTGGCTGCGAAGTTTCATTTGGTGGGCCCAGTAGGACTCGAACCTACGACCAAGGGATTATGAGTCCCCTGCTCTAACCAACTGAGCTATGAGCCCGAAAGGGTACCGATTATAACCTGTTAATCTTGGTCAAGGAAACTGCGCAATTGCTCCGACCGAGTGGGGTGACGCAGTTTGCGCAGTGCTTTGGCTTCGATTTGACGAATGCGCTCACGAGTCACATCAAACTGCTTGCCCACTTCTTCCAAGGTGTGATCGGTGTTCATACCGATTCCGAAGCGCATCCGCAGCACTTTGGCTTCACGGGGGGTGAGGCTGGTGAGCACGTCTTGGGTGGTTTCGCCCAACCCTTGGATGGTGGCTGACTCCACAGGAGACATAACCGCACCATCTTCAATAAAGTCTCCCAAATGAGAATCTTCATCATCGCCGATGGGGGTTTCCATTGAGATCGGTTCTTTGGCGATTTTGAGTACTTTACGAATTTTGTCTTCCGGCATTTCCATCCGTTCCGACAGCTCTTCTGGGGTGGCATCGCGCCCCATCTCTTGCAGCATTTGGCGCGAGATACGATTGAGCTTGTTGATCGTTTCGATCATGTGTACTGGAATACGAATGGTGCGTGCCTGATCGGCAATGGAGCGGGTGATGGCTTGACGAATCCACCAAGTAGCGTAGGTGGAGAACTTGTAACCACGACGGTATTCAAATTTATCCACCGCTTTCATCAAGCCGATGTTGCCTTCTTGGATCAGATCCAAGAATTGCAGACCTCGGTTGGTGTATTTTTTCGCAATGGAGATCACCAAACGCAGGTTGGCTTCCACCATTTCTTTTTTGGCGCGGCGGGCTTTGGCTTCACCCAACGACATGCGACGGTTGATCTCTTTCAAATCGCTGATGGAGAGACGCGATGCTTTTTCGATGTTTTCCAAACGCAGTTGTAGGCGCAGGATTTCACCTTTGTTGTTTTTCAGTGTGTCTGAGTAGCTCTGATTGGCTTCAATGTGGGCATCGAGCCAATCCATATTGCTTTCATTGCCAGGAAAAGAGCTGATAAAGGTCTTGCGTGGCATGTGTGAGTATTTTATGCACAGGTCGCGAATCAGGCGCTCGTACTCACGGATTTGAGAAATGATCGCTATGGCTTTTTTGCCTAAAAAGTCAACAAAGATCGGTGTTAGTTTGATCTCCATCAGGCAAACAGGCATGGCATTTCGAGCTTTGCTGATGTCTGTAGGGTTTGAATTCTCTAAAGCTTCCAGAGTGGCATCGTAAAGTTTACGCAGCCGTGCCATATGAGCTTTTAGCTCTTCAGGGTCCGGGCCGGTATCAACGGGTTCTTCTTGAGCCTCGTTGTTCTCTTCGGCGGCCTTTTTCTCTGCTCGACTTTTCGCCACTTCACTGGGAGTAGGGATCTTGTCGTCTGCATCAGGGTCGATAAAAGCAACCATTAAATCGCTGAGGCGGGTTTCGCCAGCTACGACTTTTTCGTGCCGCTCTAAGATACCGGCAATGGTGGTGGGATCGGTGGCCAGTGCTTGCAGAGATTGTTTCAAGCCCTCTTCGATGCGCTTGGCAATCTCGATTTCGCCTTCGCGGGTTAGTAGCTCAACGGTGCCCATTTCGCGCATGTACATACGCACGGGATCGGTGGTGCGACCAAATTCACTGTCTACCGTAGCCAGTGCGGCGGCGGCTTCGTCAGCGGCATCGTCGTCGGTGCCGATGGCGTTGTCTGAGAGAATAAGGCTGTCACGATCAGGCGCTACTTCATGGACAGAGATGCCCATGTCATTGATCATGCTGATGATCTCTTCAACCTGATCTGCTTCTACGATGCCTTCAGGCAGGTGATCGTTTACTTCAGCGTAGGTGAGATAACCCTGTTCTTTGCCTTTGGCGATGAGTTGCTTTAAGCGAGATTGTTGTTCTTGATCCATAGGGGGTAAATGATAACTTTTGTGGACAAACGCCCATTATGGTTGAGTTTTATAACTTTGTCTATCTAGTGAGGTAAATAGGCTTTTTAGGTATTTATTTTTTGGAGATTAAAAAAAACCCTCTGTAGACAGTCAGAGGGTTTTTGTTTTATCACGTGTGCGCTGGGGCTTATTTGCCAGCAGGCAAACCTGAGAAGTGAGCAGCCAAGTTGGCCACATCAGAGTCGCTCAATGGTTTGGCCATGTTGGTCATAATGGGGTCTTTACGGTAGCCACTTTTGAAGGCTTTCAGCTGTTTAACGATGTAGCCTTCTTTTTGGCCTGCCAAGTTGGGGAACAGAGGGCCTACGCTGACACCAGCAGAGCCATGACAACCGGCACAAACGGCTGATTTTGATTTGCCAGCGGCTGCATCGCCACCCGCCAAAGTTGCTCCACTAACAGCCATAAAGGTTGCGGCGACGATAAATGCTATTTTTTTCATACTCTACTTCTCCATTGGCTCCGATCAGGAGCGATTAAAATTCAAGTTGTTCACTGTTCTCAGTTTTTTGAGATGAACGGCTTGACGGTGATTGTTTCAAATTACCCCAGGCGGTGTAAATAATATTGCGGTGACTAAAGTGGGTCACTTATTAATATGTGCCTAGAATATCAGAATTTTTTTATAATTTTTAGAGCTCTATCTCATTTTTTGCCCATTTACCTGCAAATAAGCTCGATTGGTCACTGGTTTTGTTGTTCGATTTGTGTTTTGAGAGAAGTTTGTTAGAGGCTAACAACTATTAAGCCATCAATTGAGAGGTTGTCCGCTTTTATTTTTTGTGCTTGTAAGGCATATGAAGGGAGCTTGTTCGGCAGTGAGCTGCTTTGCGCCTACTAGTATGTGTAAAAATGGCTAAAAATCTGGTTTTTCATTACCTTTTAATCGGTAGGGGCATTGTTTTTAGGCTCAAAAAGGAGTAGATTGCCCGCACTTAATATTAGCAAACTCTAATTAAGGTGTTTTGATGGATTCGAAAGCAGTTGATCCCCGTTGGCTCTGGTTATTTCCGTTTATGAGTTGGTTGCCTTCGGTAACCAAGCGCGATGTGCGTGCCGATGTGATGGCAGCCATTACCGGTGCCATTGTGGTGTTGCCACAAGGGGTGGCGTTTGCCACCATCGCCGGTATGCCGCCGGAATACGGTCTCTATGCGGGCATGGTTCCGGCTATTATTGCCGCGCTGTACGGTTCATCAAAACATCTGGTCTCGGGGCCAACCACGGCAGCGTCCATCGTCTTGTTTTCGGCTCTGTCGGTGTACGCTGAACCAGGTTCAATGGATTACGTTGCCTTGGCCTTGACTTTGACCTTTATGGTGGGGGTATTTCAGATTGTTTTAGGCTGGGCACGAATGGGGGTGTTGGTTAACTTTATCTCTCATTCGGTGATCATTGGTTTCACCGCCGGTGCGGCGTTGTTGATCGCCGCCAAGCAGTTGAAGTATTTTTTTGGGATCGAAATTGAGCGCGGCGGTCATATGCACGAAATTTTGATTCAATTTTTTCAGCAGTTGGGTGACATTAACCCTTATGTGACCTTGGTGGCAATGGTGACGCTGTTGTCGGGCATTGCGATTAAACGCTGGCTGCCACGAGTGCCGTACATGGTGATGGCGATGTTGATTGGCAGTATTGTTGCGGCGATTATCAACACCTTGTTGGGTGGAGAAGCCGTGACCGGTGTGGTGACAGTGGGTGCATTGCCTGCCAGTTTGCCACCCTTGTCGGCTCCCTCCTTAACACTGGAAAACATCAAAAACTTAGCGCCTGTGGCCTTGGCGGTGACTCTGTTCGCCTTGACCGAAGCGGTCTCTATTGGCCGTTCTTTGGCCGCTAAGGGCGGTTATCGCATTGATGGTAATCAGGAGTTTATTGGCCAAGGCCTCTCTAATATGGCAGGTTCGTTTTTCTCTGGTTATGTGGCAACGGGGTCGTTTAATCGCAGTGGTTTGAACTTCCAGTCCGGTGCGCGCACTCCGATTGCGGCCATGTTGGCCGGTCTGCTGCTGATGCTGATTGTTTTGCTGGTGGCACCGTGGGCGGCGTATCTGCCCAAAGCGGCGATGGCGGGCATACTCTTTCTGGTGGCTTGGGGGTTGATCGATTTTCATGAGATTGGCCATATTTTGAAAGCCTCTAAGCGAGAAACGGCTATTTTGCTGGTGACCTTCTTGAGCGCGCTCTTTTTGGAATTGGAGTTTGCTATTTTTGCCGGTGTGCTGCTCTCTTTGGTGCTTTATCTGGAGCGCGTTTCTAAGCCACGTACCGTGACTCGCACCCCTGATCCTCGTTTGCCAAAACAGGCCTTTTCTAGTGACCCAGATTTGGCCCAGTGTCCACAGCTGCGTTTTGTGCGCGTGGACGGTTCGCTCTTTTTTGGCTCGGTCAGTCATGTGCAGGACTTTTTCGACAAAATACGCAGTGAGTTTCCTGAGCAGACGCATCTGGCGCTCTTTACTCAAGGGATTAATTTTGTTGACCCTCAAGGGGGGGATGCGCTGGTGGAAGAGGCCAAACGGCGACGTGAAATGGGTGGCGCGCTCTATTTGATCAACGTCAAGCAGGGCTTGTGGGATTCATTGGAGCGATGTGGCTGTTTGGATGAGATTGATCCTCGGCATGTGTTCCAGTCAAAAACCGCCGCCATTCACGCCCTTTATCAGAAGTTGAACCGAGAGGTTTGCAACGGTTGTGATGCGCGTATTTTCCTTGAGTGCGGTAAGAAGCCTGAATAGCTTTTATGGCCGGTTCAGCTCTTCAGGATGGTTTATATTCTGAAAGGCTCTGGTTTGATCGAAAAAGTCGCTTATAGCGACTTTTTCTGTTTCTAGCCAGCGATGAACGGCCAAACCACCTTGTTGGAGATAAGCGTCTAGAGAAACCTGCCGAGTCTGTTTCAAGAGCATAAAGAGCGGTTGCTGGCGTTGACCATCAAAGGCGATGCTTATGTCGGCGTGTTCATGTTGCAACGTGTTGTAGAGCCGTTCTGCCAGATTTAAGGGCAGATGTGGGCTGTCGCAGGGAACGATGAGTAGATAAGGGCTGCGGGTGTTGTGCAGTGCGCTGCTGATACCGGCCAGTGGACCCTGAAAACCACTCAATTGATCGCTAAAAACAGCGTACCCATATTTTTTATAGCGTTCTAAATTACGGTTGGCGTTAATAGCGAGTGTGCCCACTTGTGGTTTGAGGCGTGTTAGAACATGTTCGACCAGAGGTTTCTGCTGGTAGTGAATCAAACCTTTGTCTTCTCCTCCCATGCGGCGTGCTTGGCCTCCAGCGAGAATCACTGCACTGATTTCTTGTTGACGCATGTGTTCTTAACCTCTGAAAAAGAGGCTCAGATGCTAGCCTAATCGGGGCGATTCTGTAACACTTGGCGACCTTTTTTTGTCATTTTTATTGGGATATTGCCTGTGCCTCGTTGTGATTCTCTGCCCTATTTTCATGACAGTGCGCTGTTGTTTGAGCGCTTGGCGGATCTGCCGTGGGCGCTGTTTCTCGACAGTGGTCGTCCTGCGGGTACTTTGGGGCGCTTTGATATTTTGTCCGCTGAGCCTTTTGTGACACTGGTAACACGGGAGGGCGTGACCACGGTGACGACCGCAGAGGCCTGTTGGGACTCTCAAGAAGATCCGTTTCAGTTGTTGCGTGAACAGCTCTCGCCTTGGCAAGAGCCCGTGGGAGAGCTGCCGTTTTATGGTGGCGCAATGGGCTATTTTTCCTATGATTTGGCGCGCTTACTGGAGTCGTTGCCGGGGTGGGCAGCAGAGAAAGAGCCGTTGCCGCAGATGGCGATGGGGATTTACGATTGGGCGGTGGTGGTGGATCACCAATTGCAGCAGAGCTGGTTGGTGTCGGCGGGGCGTGATCTCAAGACGGCTCAGATTTGGCCGCAATTGTTGGCGTGGTTTGAAAACCCAGAAGAGGAAAAGCAGCGGTGTGCTTTTCGAGTGGAGTCGGAGCTGAGTGCTTCCGAGACCGCGTGCAGTTATCGTCAGGCTGTAGCGCGGATTCACGACTACATTCGAGCGGGGGACTGTTATCAGGTCAATTTTGCCCAGCGATTTGATGTTGAGGTGAGGGGGGACAGTTGGCAAGGCTACTGTTCATTGCGTCACTCTAATCCAGCCCCTTATGGCGCTTATTTTTCTACCCCTTTTGCGACGTTGCTGAGCAGCTCTCCCGAATGTTTTTTACAGCATAAACAGGGTAGGGTGGTCACTTTGCCGATCAAAGGGACGCGCCCCCGTTTTGATGCGTACGAGGTCGATCAGCAATCGGCTGATGATCTGCGCAACAGCGTTAAAGATCGTGCTGAAAATGTGATGATTGTGGATCTGTTGCGTAACGATTTGAGCAAACATGCGCGACTGGCTTCGGTTA
>JAUZRS010000058.1 GCA_030950195.1 Gammaproteobacteria bacterium
TCTACCACAGTCGCGGCTGTTGAGCCTGCTGCTGCTCCCGTAGTTGCTGCTCCTGCTGCCAAGTAAGACCCAGAAACCTACGTTTCTAAAAACCCCCGCTTGAGCTGTGCTCAGCGGGGGTTTTTTTTGTGCCAAATGAACTGTCATCCACCACAGAAACACTTTACCTTACAAGCCTCAAGCATAAAACAATCGTTCTATTTCAAGCACAAAATGACGGGTAAGAGAAATATGCGAACGCCACCAGCATCATGCCCTAAGTCATTGCCCCTTTTTCAAGTCAGGTTTATCTTCAATGAGTCAACCCGCAGCACTGAAAATTCTGATTATCGACGACAGTCCCGAAGATCGTTGGGTCTATCAACGCTACCTCAAACAGCACCCACAACAGCGTTACCACATCATTGAAACCGGCCTAGGACAAGAGGGAATTCACTTAGCCGAAAGCGAACAACCCGACTGCATTTTGCTCGATTATCACTTACCCGATCTCAACGGTCTTGAAATCTTAGCCCAACTTTCACGGAAAAAAATCTCTTCTGCTGTGATTATGCTCACCGGTCAATCACACCCAGATCGAGATATTCTCGCTCTTAAAGCCGGTGCCTCAGACTACTTAGCCAAAGAAAAACTCAACAGCCAGATTCTCCATCGTGTTATTCGCTACGCCATTGAACGCAAAGGTACTGAACACAAACTACAGCACCTCAATGACGAAAAAAACCACCTACTCGGCATGGTCGCTCATGATCTACGCAACCCTCTGACCTCCATTCGCGGTTTCAGCGAACTGATTCTTGAGGAGCAAACCACCAATCGAGAAGAGATGTGTGAACTGCTCACCATCATTCACAATCTCAGTGAAGAGATGTTATTGACCCTGCACAATCTGCTCGATGTTTCCAGAATCGACAGCGGTAAATTTGATGTCAAGCTTGAAAAAAACAACCTCTCAGAACTGCTGCATTATCGCATTCGATTGAGCAGCCTCACCGCCAAACGTAAAAATATCCAACTCATTGACCAAGTACCCGACCACCTTTACGCCCTCTTTGACCCAGAGCGACTCAATCAGGTAGTGGATAATTTTCTCAATAACGCCATCAAATATTCACCCGCTGACTCACAGATAAAAATCAACGCCAAAAAAATCACTACGGGAGTTGAAGTTTCAGTAACAGACCAAGGCCCCGGCATTCCAAAAGCGGAACTGGATCACATTTTTGCAACCTTTCACACCTTAGGCAGCATCATGCCGACAGGCGGTGAAACCAGCTCGGGATTAGGACTTGCCATCGCAAAAAAAATCATTGATGCTCATCAAGGTGAAATTGGGGTTAGAAATTCCGCTCAAGGTGGCAGTCAGTTTTACTTTAAAATCCCAATAAATAGCCTGTTCGGACAACAGGCTAAAACAAGACTCAGCCATAAAAGTTAAGGGAGGAACCATGTTGATAAAAAAGCAATATTCTCTCTACCTTTTACACAGACCAGTCCAGCAGTGAAGACCTTGGAGGTCAAAATTTGGATTCCACCAACAATCGTTATCCTACTGTTGTTAACCATTACCTATCTGTTTATTAATAGCCAACCAACCAACCCAAAAATACACCTACAAATACTCCAAAGCCTGCATATCCTAGAACATTTAGAACCCAACCTAAATCGTGATCTCTTATTGGCAAGAGAGGGGCTATTGAACAACTATGACCGTCTAAGCCATACCATTAAAAACATGTTAAACCAACTAAAAATCATCAAACAGCTCAGCACTCAAGTACCAAAAAAAATGGAACACAATATAACACCCACCATCAAACACCTTGAAAAGACCCTAAAGAAATCAATCCATATCATCTTAGACTTTCAAGTCATAGCCCAGCTCAAACAGAAACTCACCCTCAACCTATTGAATAAATTAAAAAAAATAAGCGTAAATCCAAACAGATCTGATAGTAATATAAAAACAATCAACCTCCTAAACAACCTTTTTGGATTTTTATTAACCCATAAAAAAATTGATTTAGACAGTGCCTATGAAAAGTTACAGCTACTCAAAGAAAATAACAATCAAAACAACCAGAAAATAATCAAACAGAGTGAGAGCTTATTAAAGCAAATTAAAAACATCAACAACCATATAAATAAAATTGATTCTTTAGCTATATCAGCCAGCTTGGATATTCTAGAAAACACCTACATTTACGACAACAACAACATCAATAGTGCCGCTTACACCTATAGAAGCCTACTTTATCTGACCAGCCTAGGCTTACTTGCCTACTTACTGTTACTGTTACTGAAACTACGCTACGGATCAATAAAAATAAGCGAAATCAATAAATCCTTAGCCCTAGAGATCAATGAACGAAAAAGCGCAGAAAAATCGCAACGAATCTATATGGATCAGTTAAAACAGAGCAATAAAGAGCTGGATGACTTCACCTATATCGCCTCTCACGACCTGAAAGATCCACTGAGAGGAATCAATAACTACGCCACCTTCTTAATCGAAGATTGTCATGAAAAACTGGATAATGAAAATCGAAAAAATTTAGAGTCAATAAAACGTCTTTCACAGAGAATGAGCCAATTGATAGAAGATCTACGTGACTGTTCACGCATCGATTACATGGAGCTGGCTTTTGAAGTTCATGATCTTTACGGCCCTCTAAACGAAGTACTCGAAGCCTTAGAGTATGACATTGATGAAAACAACATCAGCATTCAAGTACCACAACGTTTACCCATTATTCATTGTGACCGCATTCGAGTAAAAGAGATCTTTCACAATCTGATTACCAATGCGATCAAATATAATGATAAACCGCTGAAATGGATTGAGATTGGCTGTCAATTTATTTCGAAAGAACAACATAGGCGCTACCAGCAACGCCAATGCATTGAAGGCTCTGTATTTTATGTCAAAGACAACGGCATCGGTATTCAAGAGAACCATTGGAGCAGCGTTTATCAGATCTTCAAACGTCTTCACGGTCGAGAGCAATATGGTGGTGGCACTGGAGTGGGTCTAACTATTGTTAAAAAATTGGTGCAACGCCACCAAGGAAAGATCTGGATTGAATCAACCCCCAACGAGGGCACAACCTTCTATTTCACCTTAGATAAGATGGAACCTGAAGCTAAAAACAAGGCCTTATTAGTAGGCTAAATAAGAGTGTCTCCTTATAAAAATGGCTTTAGACCATAGGAGCATGAAAACCACTTAGAAGACAAGGATAGGAAAAGCTCATGAGTGAAAAAGTCAAAGTATTGCTCGTCGATGATGAATCACACATCCGCATTTTTATGCGCAAAGTTTTACAGTCAATGAACTGCGATGTCATTGCCGAAGCCGCCGACGGCAATGAAGCCATCAGTATGTATCGTCGTTACAAACCTAATATTACCCTAATGGACATCAATATGCGCATTATGAACGGTGCCAAAGCTCTAAAAATAATTGTTCGAGAAGACCCTTCCGCCTTAGTCATTATGCTGACCTCACTGCACTCAATGGAAAAAGTCAATGAATGCCTCTCTTCTGGTGCCTCAAATTATTTGCGCAAAGACCTGCCCATAAAAGAGATCAAGCAACAAATCATTCATACCTGGCACTCACATAACAACAAAACAAAGCACTGACTGATATGAGCAAAAAATACAATCTTCAAGAAGTACGACGTGATATCGTCCAAGACCAAACCATTGCCGAACAGCCTGATAAAACAGGCACTACGGTTGAGTTAAATCACGATCAAATCCAAAAACTAGTGGCTCTTAATAAAAAACAGAACGCTGTAAAAAAATATGGACATTCGTAACCCCAACTTTATCAGAAGCATTGCCAAGAAAAAAATCCTCTCTATAGAGAACATCAATCGCTTAAGAAAGCGCTATGGCGAGGGTGATCACCGAATTTTAAACATCAATGATTACCATGTTCTGCAACACATCATCAATAAACGCCTGATCTCAGCAGATGATGCGGGTACCTTATGGGCCGATGGTTTTAACACCACCTGGATGAATCCTTTAGAAACCCTATTTCAAGAAAAAATATTATCCCGCCTGCCTGAAAAATTTTGTCGTAAACACAACATCATTCTTGTCTATCAATTTGGTGGCCGAATCACGGCGGCGATGGCCAATCCTTTTGATAAAAAAATTATCCAGCAAGCTGAAAAAATAACCCAATGTCGTATCAGCCCCATTTGTGCCTTTTTAGAAGATGTACAAGACGCAATCACCTTACACTTCAGTAATTTTGAAACACTGCACGAACTCAGTGAACAAAGCAAACTAGGGCTATCACACGAATCACAACTCAATGAGCTTACCCAAAAAGAGTGGTTTAAAATTATTGAGCATCCAGAAACCCAAACCCTACTAAAAACTCTGTTACTGCTGGCCGTACGTGAAAATTCCAGCGACATTCATTTAGAACCCTTTACCGATGAAATTAAGGTGCGTTTCCGCATTGATGGTGTTCTACACCAACGTGTCAATCCCTCTAGCATTGTCTATCGTTTATTATCAGCTCGTATCAAACAACTCTGTAAAATGAATCCATTAGAAACGGACAAACCTCAAGATGGCAGCATGACTCTACCGCTGTATCGAAACTTTATGGAATTTCGTATCTCTTGTTTGCCAATGGTGCATGGTGAAAAAATTGTGATTCGTATTTTAACCCGCAGAAGCGGAGCTGACTTGATCAACCTTAAAGATCAGCAGCTCTCAAAACCGATCTACAAAGCACTCAAAGAAGCCATTCAAGCACCTAATGGTTTAATTTTGTTAGCAGGCCCTTCCAGCTCAGATAAAAAAGGCACCCTCTTTTCAGCCCTGCAAACTCTCAATTTAAACACACTCAATGTCTGTAGCATTGAAGACCCTGTGCAATATCGACTGCCGAACATCAATCAACTGCAAGTCAATAACGCCACCGACATTAACTACAGCAGCGCTCTCCACCACATTTTACAACAAGACCCTGATATTGTTTTAATCGAACAACTCAAAGACGCTGAAACCGCGCGCCTCGCCACCCAAGCCGCCCTAGCAGACCACCTGATTTTAGCCACCATTCCTGCTGGGGATGCCATCAGTGCGCTCAAACACTTGATAGAGATGGGGGTTGAACCTTTTATGGTCAGCTCATCGGTCAATATCGTCATTGCCCAACGTCAAGTGCGCCGACTGTGCAAAGAGTGCAAAACAACCTACAATCCAACCATCAACGAGGTCAGTAAATACTTTATTCCCGATAACAAACCGATTATTTTTTATCAGGGCAGCGGCTGTAGCAGCTGCAATCAGACCGGTTATAAAGGCCGAATAGCTCTGCATGAAATGCTATTGGTCACCAAGGAAATTCGTGATTTAGTCACCCGCAATGAATCCATCGAAACCATTTATCAAGCGGCTCTGCAAAACAACTATCAACCAATACGTTACGATGGCTTAAAAAAGGTATTGCGAGGTTTAACCAGTATCGAAGAGCTGGAGCGAGTCACCTCCAGCTTAGACTAACGTATAAAAGGCAGCGAAAGCCGTTACAACAGCGGATCGCCTTTAGGCAATTTTTTCGCCATCCAACTGGCCAGTTTGTGTTTCATCTTCGGTTGATTTTCTTGGCCTTTGGCCAAGGGCTGAATCAACTTATCGTGGACTAACAAACGATACACATATTCAATTTTTAACGCCGCCGAATCCGTCGCTTCAAACTCCGCCACACCCCGTGTTTCAGCGTATTCCATGCCTTGTTTCAGAGCCTCTTTCAGCAATTCAGCTTCATGTTTTAATTTTTTCATTGCAACACCTCAAAATAGACCAGCAAGCTCTGTAAGAACGGGTGATTATTATCATCACTGACCATAAAGAACCGCTTCTCTTTATGCCGAGTCAACCCTTCAAAATTATCCATATACCAACCGTCACCACCGTTAAAACGCGCCACGGTTTTTACCTTCAGTGGCTGCATTGTATCCGGCTCAGCCAATGTATCCACCCAACGAAGATTGATAATAAACGGTACCAGCGGGTTCACATACGCACGTTCCAAGACCAACACCTCACCGCTGGGCAGAGCCTCCATCGAAACCACCGCATTACCTGGCTCTTTGGCCATGGGATAAACCCAGCGTTGATCCTGTAAATTAAACCACGTCACCTGACCTTTATTATTTGAAGCCTTCATCGCCCGTTCCGGTGAGGTCAGTACGCCCCATTGTGGATGAACCGTCACCGCCTCCAACGCATCGTTACTGGTTTTGTAGTTTCCCGCCTCCGCCAACAGATCGGGCAATTCTCGATCACCCTCCAGAATGCCCTCGGTGTCGTACTGATAAATGCGCGGATAACCTTCAAACGAGACCAACAATTCCGTATCACCCTTGCGGCCGTTATTGGCCTTCAGCAAGGTCAGACCTTCCGCATCCTTAGATTTACCACTCAAAGCACGTCCCTTGACACCCAACAGCGCGTATTTGGCCACCAGCATCACGTCACTCAAACGTCCTTGTTTAAAAATCGGTCGCAGATGAAACAGCTTGCCAAAATCCGAGATGGCATAGAGCAGCTGCTCATCTTCATCCCAAGCCAGATCAGACAAACCCACCAGCCCCTCTGACTCCAACAAGGCGACGCTACCCAACAACTGCACCGACATAAACGGCTGACTCACATCATGATCTTCAGTGAGGATGCTGGCCTTAGCCACCGATTTCTCCTGTTGCGGTGAATCGACCAATGGCATCTGCGCACAACCCAACACCATCAGACTTAAGGGCAGTAGCCCCAAAAATTTGCGATACGTTTTAAACATGCCACCTCCTGTGCTGGTTTCTATAATTTGAACCTTATTATGGCCACCCTCGGCTAAAAAATAAAAGCCTATTTTTTTAACTCGATCACCTTCTAAGGCCACTTTTTAGACTATGATCTGAGATACATTAAATTCAGATCTCAACGCAACTACATGGAGTAACCATGCGCACCTTTGCCACTGCTGTTATCACGCTGTCGCTTTCTCTCAGCCCCGTTTACGCCCAACGCATCCTGTTTGATGCCAGCCACGGCCAAACGGCAGGCAATGCCGATTGGATCATTGATGCTGACGGCTCCATGCAGAGCTGGAAAAACTTTCGCTGCAAAAAAGGCGGCCTGCACCATTCAGCGCAACGCTACCCCACGCCAGCGCAAAGTCAGATCAAAGCCGACACCCCCGAAACCTTCTGGAGCGGCGGCATCTCCGCTTGGGGCATGGCGCTGGCCAAAGACAATCTGAACCCCAAACGGCAGCGCAACTGGCAAATCGAACAGTACCCGTGGAACGCTCAACCTTTCAGTTACAACAACGCCAACAACCCGCAAGACCTGATGCACTACGACGTTTTGGTCTTGGACGAACCCAATGTGGCCTACAACAGCGACGAAATCAGCGCCATTCGCCAATTTGTCTTTGAAGGCGGCGGCCTGTTTCTGATTGCCGATCACGAAACCTCGGATCGCAACTGCTCCGGCGGGAAAAACGCCAAACAAGACAGCCCCGCCATTCTCAACGCCCTTCTGGGCAACACGATCAACACCCAACCCCGCCCGCCCTACTACAACGCCAATGACAAAAAAAACGATTACGGCCCCTTTGGGCTGTGGTTCTATGAAAACGGCAATGACGACTCAAAGGATCAAAACAACCGCGATTTTGACTGGTTTGACGAAGTCAGCAACAACAACATCAATCAAAATCCCAAAGACCCGCTGATTCATGGCTCCTTTGGTGATGGCAGCAAAGGCCTCGGTCTGTTTGGCTCCACCCAGATCGGCCTCTCAACCGATAAAAAACAAGGCAACAGCAAAGCGCAAGGGCATATTTGGCGCAACGGTCAAACTCAGCAGCCCAACCTCATTGGTGTTTCACAGCGCGTCACTCTGGCCAGCAGCCAATACGGTCAAGGCCGTGTGGTTGCGTTAGGCGACTCCTCACCCAGTGACGACAGCACCGGCCAAGGCCGCCTCTATCCGGGCTGGGATCAAATCCCCAGCGCCGCCAATCACACCCTGATTTTAAACGCCACTGATTGGCTGGCACGTCGCAACAGCATCACCCCACCGCCCCCTCTGAGTGCCGGCCCTGCGGTCAGCATGAGTGCCTGTGTCGCCACCATCAATTGGCAAACAGCGCATAAAAGCGCATCCAAGATGAGCTGGGGGGAAGAGAATAATCTGGATCGCAACACAACGGTACCCGGTCTGCGCAGCAACCATCTCATCACTCTGGGCGGCCTCAGCCCCGAACAAACCTATCGTTACCGTCTTGAACTGGCAGACAAACGCAGCGTAGAAGGTCGTTTTAAGACCGTCGCCAGCCAAGCCCTCGCCTTTCAAAAAGAACCCAGCGTCAGCGTCACCCGCAGCCACGGCGTGCAGATCCAGTGGCAAGCCAATCAATCGGCTTTAGTAAGCCTCGATTACGGCCAAAAAAGTACCGACGAACACCACCTTGCGCTCGGTTCACAACAGCAAAAACAGAGCATCGAGCTGGCCAACCTTACACCTGCCACACCGTATCAACTGGTGCTCAAACTGGCCAACGCCTGTGGTGAAACCCTGCTGAGTAAACAGCTCAACTTCACCACCGCAGCCATCACCCCTCCCCCCATTGCCCCTAAACCAAACAAACCTGCAACACAGGCTAAAATGATCAACATCTCCGGCTGGCGTTTGATCAATAATAAATCACGCACTCATCTGGTTTTTCCGGCCAACACAAGCATTAAGTCAGGGGAATATCTGGTTATTGGTCGTAATAACAGCCAAACAGAGTTTGAAAAAGCATGGGGTAAATTACCCAACAAGGCTCATTACCTCAACAGCAAAAATACCTTAGTGATCAACAAAAGCCCACGCCGTTACACGTTGGTTAATCTCAAAGGTGAGTTACTGACACCGTCTACGGTGGTCAAAGAGGGATTATCCGTATCCAGTGGTGCGTGCAGCACAAACGGACAGCCACACGTCTGGGATGTAACAAAACTCAATAAAGCCACACCCGGCAAAGGCGCACAGCAGTGTAACCAAGGTCTGAGAATCAGTGAGGTCAGCGACGCCAAAGGCTATCGCAATGAATTTGTCGAGCTCTATTTCGATGCACCACTAAAATAGGCAAGCAAGGCCAGCCACCTCCCGCTACTTTCGGGGAGGTGCTGTTTTTTTAAAAGGCATAACCAAACTTCAAAATCTCGGCATCAATAATAACCTGCCCATCGTCATCAAACGGGTCAAGAACCGACGCAAACTGATCATTTTTGCCCACCAAATAACGCCCCATGCTCAAACTGGCACCCCAATAATAATTGCTGCTGGAAAAAATGCGATAACCAATTCCTACTCCAACTCCCAGCTTCACCTCAGAACCCCGCTCTCTAACAAATTCAGGCGGCAATTGATTCGGTCCAAGCGCAGCATAATCAATGTTATCACTGCGAATGCCATCTAAATAAGCCAAACGAGTAAAGCCGCTCAGATAAAAACCCTTCATGCTGTCACCTAAAAAACGACGATAATGCAGGTCTACTGTTGCCAAATTAAACAGATCGCTGTTCGAGCCCTCATTCGAAGAGAGAAAAATCGGAAAGGCTAATTCCACTTTTTCTGCTGGCTGGAAAAGTGAAAAGCCCCCACTCAAAACAACCGAGCCCGGTTCTGCCACCAAAAAACGCGCAACATTAAATTCGATGCCGTAGGTTTTATTCGCAAAGGGAGAACGGTTCTGCTCACGTCTAAGATCCGCTTGTTTCTGCAAGGCTTGAGCAATTTTTTTATCAATATCCGACTGCTCACTCGCACCGTCCACGGTGACCACAATCGGCGCTACAACTTCCGTCGCCGACACCCACGAGCTTAACAACAGACCCAATAACAACAATTCAATCATTCTCAACATACTCCGCTCCATGCCCAAAAACAGTCAAATTCGTAGCCTACTACAGCCTCCGAATCAAACCAATCACTTCCCTTAGCTCAAGAAAATCCGTCAACTCAGCCGAAATCAACCAGCGTTGCAAATCGGGATCAGACTGTTCTAATAGGCAGACAAATTGCTGTTGCAGAGCATCGCTCAAATCATCGTAGTGCTGCTCTAAAAATTCAGCCAAAATAAAATCCAGCTCCAACAAACCCCGCCGACACTGCCAGCGCAAACGGGCTTTCTCTTCTGCGGGGGTTAAACGAGACAACTAACTCTGATCCTTAAGCATCAAGGATTTAATTTGGCCGATGGCTTTGGTGGGGTTAAGGTTTTTCGGGCAGGCTTCCACACAACTCATAATCGTATGGCAACGAAACAGCTTATAGGCATCGTCCAAGTATTCCAACCGAGCTTGTTTATCACCGTCACGACTGTCAGCCAGAAAACGACAGGCGGTTAACAGTGCCTGCGGACCGAGAAATTTATCTGGATTCCACCAAAAAGAGGGACAGGCCGTAGAACAGCAACCGCACATAATGCACTCATACAGCCCCTCTAATTTTTCATTTTCTGCTGGGCTTTGTAAAATTTCCTTTTCAGGCAACGGCTCAGATGGTTTTAACCACGGATCGACTCGTTCGTATTGACGATAAAACTGGCTCATATCCACCACCAAATCCCGAATCACTGGTCGCCCTGGCAGTGGACGCACCTCTATAGGCTCCTTTAAATCCGCCACTCGGGTGATGCAAGCCAACGTGTTGCTGCCGTTGACGTTCACCCCGTCAGAACCGCAAACCCCCTCCCCACAGGAGTGGCGAAAAGCCAACGACTCATCCTGCTCTTGAATCAACAATAGGGCATCACGCAACATCATGCCGCGCTGCATCGGTAGCTCAAACTCTTGCATCGAGGACGCTTGCTCTGTTTCAGGATCAAAACGATAAATACGAAATAACATCAAAAACCCCTTCTAATAGATCCGCTCTTTGGGGGGAAAGCTCTCCACACTCAAGGGCGTGGAACGCACCGCTTTGTAACTCAAACGATCACCTTGCTGAAAATAGAGACTGTGTTTCATCCAGTTTTGATCATCGCGTTTTGGGTAATCAGGGCGAGCGTGCGCGCCGCGACTCTCTTTGCGATTGGCGGCGGCCACCGCGATGGCCATGCCAATATCAAACAGGTTTTCCAGCTCCAAGGCCTCGATGCGCGCCGTGTTAAAGACCTTGCCACGATGCTGCAAACGCACCTGAGCCAACTTTTTACGCAAAGCTTGCAGCTTCAACACCCCTTTCTGCATCACCTCTTCGCTGCGAAACACTCCCGCATGATCTTCCATCAACTTTTGCAGCTCGCAGCGCAACTCATTCACACTCAACGCTTCACCTTCCGGCGGCAACTCCCAGCGATTAAGTCGATAGAGCGCACGATCCACACTGGCTTGATTCAATGGGCGATGTTCAGGGTTGTTTTTCACGTAATCAATAATGTCCTTACCCGCCAAACGCCCAAAGACCAAAATATCCAGCAATGAATTACCTCCCAAACGATTCGCGCCGTGTACCGAAGCGCAAGCACACTCCCCAGCGGCATACAGACCTGGAATCACCGCGTTCTGCTCATCTTGCTCCTCACCCAACGGCATCACCACCCGAGCAAAGCGGTCGGTGGGAATGCCTCCCATCATGTAGTGAGCGGTAGGAAAAACAGGAATCGGCTCTTCAACGGGATCAATACCGGCAAAAATTCGACTGCTCTCTCGAATGCTTGGCAGCCGTTTGGCCACCACCTCTTCACCAAGATGATCCACTTTCAGCAACACATGGTCTTTATTCGGCCCGCAACCGCGCCCTTCGTTGATCTCAGTGACGATGGCACGGGAGACCACATCGCGGCTGGCCAGATCCTTGGCCATCGAGGCGTAACGCTCCATAAAACGCTCGCCCTCGCTGTTGATCAAATAGCCGCCCTCACCGCGTACCCCTTCGGTGATCAACATGCCTTTGCCCGCAATACCGGTGGGATGAAACTGAAAAAACTCCATATCTTGCAGCGGAATCCCCGCCCGCAGCGCCATCGCCATGCCATCGCCGGTATTGATATGAGCGTTGCTGGTGGTGCGATACACCTGTCCACCGCCACCCGTAGCGATCAAGGTTGCTTTTGACTCAATCAAAATCGGCTCACCTGTAGCGATTTCCAGCGCCAGAACACCGAGAATAAAACCCTCCTCATCACGAATCAGATCAACAGCAAAATATTCATCAAAAAAGTGGGTTTTAGCGCGAATGTTCTGCTGATAAAGACTGTGCAAAATCGCGTGACCGGTACGATCCGCAGCGGCGCAGGTGCGCGCCGCCTGTTTACCGCCAAACTCTTGGCTCTGGCCACCAAAAGGGCGTTGATAAATTTTGCCGTTGTCCAGCCGTGAAAAAGGCACCCCGTTGTGCTCTAACTCATAGACCGTCGGAATCGCCTCACGACACATATGCTCGATGGCATCTTGATCACCCAAATAATCCGAGCCTTTAACCGTATCGAACATGTGCCAATGCCATTTATCTGCCATCACATTGCCTAAGGCGGCGTTCACTCCACCTTGCGCTGCCACCGTATGGGAGCGAGTGGGAAAGACTTTCGAGACCACCGCCACCTGCAACTGAGCATCAGCCAACTGCAACGCGGCGTTCATGCCCGCCCCACCCGCACCAATTATCAAGGCATCAAACTGCACCGTTTTCAATTTCAGTCACCTCATTCTTTTTTAGTTAGGCCAACGACTCAGACCAACAGCATCAGCGCCCAGCCGCCAGATGAAATCAACAAAGAAAGTAAGAACACAGAGAACAACAAGCGTAGGAAATCAGAATGCACATAATCCATTAAGACATCTCGAAAGCCAACCCAAGCATGAACTAAAAGTGCCACAACAAACAGCAAAAAAGCCAAGCTCCACCACGTCTGAGAAAACAAACCTCGCCAAGCCTGATAATTTTCTGGGGGTGTAAATAGAAACAAGGCCAGCAGAGAGAAGATAAACACGGCCAAATAAAGCGCACTGAAACGCTGCCAAACCCACCCCCGTAATCCTCCCGTATAGCGGCTCACAATAGGCCTCCTAACAGCAACAACGCCAATATGGGTGCCGCAAACAATACCGCCCAAGCACTCTGTTGATAACGGGGTTTATCCACACCCAACTCCAAATCAATCAACAGATAGCGCACCCCCGCCAACAGATGGTGCATCAGCCCCCAGAGGGCAAAAAAGAGC
>JAUZRS010000059.1 GCA_030950195.1 Gammaproteobacteria bacterium
CCTACGAACAAAATAGGATAAAGAACAAAACGCTCAAAACAAAAATCAACAACATTCTGAATAAAATACACCTTCTCTTCAATAGAGTCATCACCAAACAACAAAAGCAATGAAATGTCATAATTAACAGTCAACCATGAAAAAATAAAGCTCAAAAATAATGTATTTTTAATTCTCCCTAAAAAAGCATCTTGCAACTGTTTAAAAAAATTACTCATAACCAAGCCTTAAAAATTCAAACCAAAAAAAAGCCGCTCTTTTGAGCGGCTTTTCAAAATCAAAAAAACAGAAAAACTAACCATTCAAAGCAGCAGCACAAAGCGCCATCAGACCCGCAGGAAAAAGACCCAACGCGAGAACAGTGAGGCCATTGGCACTCAGGGCAAAGCGGAAGCTGAGGCACGGTTGCAGTTCACTCTGATCTTCAGCGGCATCAAAATACATCATCTTCACCGCACGCAAATAGTAGAACGCACCGATCACCGAGAAGATCACCGCCACCGTAGCCAACCAGATCAGATCCACATTAACCACCGCCGTCAGCACCGACAACTTCGCGTAGAAACCAACGGTCGGTGGAATGCCTGCCATCGAAAAGAGAATGATCAACATCATAAAGGCAAACCACGGGCTGCGTTCATTCAGCCCCTTAAAGTCATCCAGCTCTTCCGCCTCAAAACCTTTACGACTCAAGAACAGGATCATCCCAAACCCACCCAGCGCCATCAGCGCGTAAGTCAGCGCGTAAAACATCGAAGCGGCATAACCCTCACCCGTACCGGCCAAAATACCCAGCAGCAAAAAACCCACATGAGAGATGGTGGAGTAAGCCAACATGCGTTTGATGCTGCTCTGCGCGATGGCGACAATGTTACCCAACCCCAGCGACAACACCGCCAGCACCATCAACATCGTCTGCCAATCGGCCTGCAACGACCCCAAACCCTCCACCAACAGACGCATCGTCATAGCAAACGCCGCAATCTTCGGCGCGCTGGCAATGTACAACGTCACCGCCGTCGGCGCACCGTGATAGACATCGGGAATCCACATATGAAACGGCACCGCACCCAACTTAAAGGCCAAACCGACAACGATAAAGGCCAGCCCCAACAACACCCCAACGCTGCTGCCCTGCTCCGCCAAACTGCGGCTGATCTCGATAATATTTAAACTGCCGGTCATGCCATAAATAATCGACATGCCATACAGCAAGATACCCGAAGCCAGCGCACCCAAGACAAAATATTTCATCGCCGCCTCAGAGGCTCGTTTCGAATTGCGACAAAACGCCACCATCGCGTACATGGAGAGCGACATCAGCTCCAGCCCCAAATAGAGGCTCAACATGCTGTAGGCGGAGATCATAATCATCATCCCCAAAACCCCAAACAGCCCCAAGACGTAATATTCGCCTTTAAACATGCCACGGTCTTGCAGATAACGACGTGAATAGAGCAACACCCCCATCGTCACCACATAGACAAAACACTTCAACACCACACTCATCAGATCACTGATAAAAGTGCCATTAAAGGCCAATTGAGTGCCATGCGGCTGATAAGCCAAGGTCAATAAAAGCGTCAAACCCAATGACACTTGGCTCAGCAGGTAAGTGATGTTGCGTTGGCTGTCTTTCAGAAACAGATCCACAGTCAACACCACACAGGCCATGCTAAGGAGAAATATCTCGGGGAGGGCGGTCATATAATCGCTCATCAATCTGTCCTGTAAGTCCGCTTAAAGCTTAGAAGCTGAAATGTGTTGCAGTAAGTTTTCCACCGTGGGGTGCATCACCTCCACCATAGGATCAGGCCAGAGACCGAAGAGCAGCACCATCGCCGCCAACAGCCCCAAAATCAAAAACTCACGCCCGTTGATGTCTTTTAACTCCGCCACTTTCTCATTGCCCACCTCGCCAAAAATCACCCGTTTAACCATCCACAAGGTGTAGGCCGCACCGACAATCAAGGTAATTGCCGCCAAGAAGGCGTACCAGAAGTTGGCTTTGAAGCTGGCCAGAATCACCATGAACTCACCGACAAAACCCGACGTACCCGGCAGACCGGCGTTACTCATGGCAAACAGCACCATAAACGCAGCAAAGATCGGCATGGTGTTAGCCACCCCACCGTAATCCTTGATCTGACGAGAATGCACACGGTCGTACATCACCCCGACGCAGAGAAACATCGCCGCCGAGATAAAGCCGTGGGAGATCATCTGCACCATCGCCCCCTCAATGCCCATCGCCGCGCCGCTGCCCGCCTCGCTGCCACCGTTAGCGGCAATGCCGAAAACAATGAACATGCCCAAGGTGACAAACCCCATGTGAGAGATAGAGGAATAGGCAATGAGCTTCTTCATATCTTCTTGCACCAAAGCCACAAAACCGATGTAAACCACCGCAATCAACGACAGCACAATCAGCAACAGATCCAGCTCACGGCTGGCATCAGGCGTAATCGGCAAGGAGAAACGCAAGAAACCGTAACCGCCCATCTTCAACATGATCGCCGCCAACACCACCGAACCGCCCGTGGGCGCTTCCACATGCGCATCCGGCAACCAAGTATGAACCGGCCACATGGGGATCTTGACCGCAAAGGCGAGCAAGAAGGCCAAGAAGATCAAAATCTGCGCTTCCATTGTCAGCGGCAAATTGTGGAAATCAAGAATACTAAAGCTGCCCGCTTTGCTGGCCATGTAGATCAAGGCGATCAACATAAAGACCGAACCGAGGAAGGTGTAGAGGAAAAACTTGATCGTCGCATAGACCCGATTTGGGCCACCCCAGATACCAATAACCAAAAACATCGGTACCAGCATCGCCTCCCAAAAGACGTAGAACAACATGGAGTCAAGGGCAGAGAAGACCCCCACCATCAGGCCTTCCATAATCAGGAAGGCCGCCATGTACTGCGCGACCCGTTTTTGAATCACCTCCCAACCGGCCAGCACCACAATCACACTGATAAAGGTGGTGAGCAAAATCAACGGCATGGATATGCCATCAACACCCAAGGAGTACATGATGTTAAAGGTCGGCACCCACTGCGCGCTTTCACTGAACTGCATCGCAGCGGTGGTCAAATCGAAACCCGTGTACAAGGGAATCGACAAGACAAAGGTCAGCAGTGACACCATTAGGGCGAGCGGACGCGCGAGTTTATCGCCCGCGTACAAGATCAGGAAACCACCGAAAATCGGGGCCCAAATCACCAAACTGAGTAACGGCAAATCTGCAAACATTCGCAAAAGACCTTATAAACTTTGGACAGAAATTATCGAACCACAAACCAAGTGAGCAGCAGCAACAGGCCGATGATCATGGCAAACGCATAGTGATAGAGGAAACCGGTCTGAATGTGGCGCAATTTGCCAGAGAACCAGCCGACCGCTTTGGCCGAACCGTTCACCAACAGACCATCAATCAACTTGATGTCACCGAACTTCCACAACAGATTGCCGAGCTTCAAGCTGCCACCGCCAAAAACAGCGGCGTTGAACTCATCAAAGCCGTATTTTTTCTCCAGCAGGCTGTGCAACGGACGCAAGCGATTGTAAAACAAGGTCGCCAATTGCGGCCGTTTCAGATAGATAAACCAAGCAGAGAAGATCCCCGCAAAGGCCAAATAGACCGCTGGCGCTGACAGGCCATGCAGCACAAAGGACCAAACACCGTGATAATGCTCACCTACCTGTGCAATAACGTCTCTGCTCGGATCAACAAAAATCACCCCATTGAAGAAGTCACCAAACAACATCGGCCCGATGGCCAAAGCACCAATGATCACCGAAGGAATCGCCAATAAAATCAGCGGCACCGTCACCACGGGTTTGCACTCATGGCAATGAGATTTAGTCTCTTCGTCCATGCGCGTTTCACCGTGGAAGACCAAAAAGAACATGCGGAAGCTGTAAAATGCGGTGATAAAGACCCCTGCCATCACGGCAAAATAAGCGTAACTCGCACCGACGATTTCAGAGTGATGCACCGCTTCGATGATCGCGTCTTTGGAGAAGAAACCGGCAAAACCAGGGAAACCGATCAAGGCCAAAGAACCGATCAGCGAGACCCAATAGGTGATCGGCATGTACTTTTTCAGCCCACCCATTTTGCGAATGTCTTGTTCATGGTGCATGGCAATGATCACCGCACCGGCAGCCAAGAACAACAAGGCTTTAAAGAAGGCATGGGTCATCAGATGAAAAATCGCCGCCGAATACGCCGAAGCGCCCAGCGCCACGGTCATGTAACCGAGCTGCGACAAGGTCGAATACGCCACTACTTTTTTGATGTCGTTTTGCACCATGCCGATCAAGCCCATAAACAGAGCCGTGGTCGCACCAATGATCAAAATAAAGCTCAGCGCGGTCTCACTCAATTCGAACATCGGTGACATGCGCGCCACCATAAAGATACCGGCGGTCACCATCGTTGCGGCGTGAATCAGAGCCGAAATCGGCGTAGGGCCTTCCATAGAATCGGGCAGCCAAACGTGCAACGGCACCTGCGCTGATTTACCCATCGCACCGATAAAGAGCAAGATGCAAATTACGGTGATCACATCCCAAGGCGAACCAGGAATAATCTCAATGGTCTGCCCCACCAGCGACGGCATGGCGGCAAAAACGGTGTCGTAATCGAGGCTGCCGGTGTACATCAAAACCGCCGCGATGCCGAGCAAGAAACCAAAATCACCGACGCGATTGACCAAAAAGGCTTTCATATTGGCGTAGATGGCGGTCTCTTTTTTATACCAGAACCCGATCAACAGATAAGAGACCAGACCCACCGCCTCCCAACCAAAGAAGAGCTGCATGAAGTTGTTCGACATCACCAACATCAACATGGAGAAGGTAAACAGAGCGATGTAGCTGAAGAAACGCTGATAACCAGGGTCGTCGTGCATGTAACCGATGGTATAAATATGCACCATCAAGGAGACACCCGTGACCACGCACATCATCATCACGGTCAAGGTATCGACCAAAAAGCCCACTTCAAAGCGGATGCCATCACTGACCATCCAAGTGTAAACGGACTGGTTAAAGACCTCACCACCATCAAAAACAATGTGATTAAACGCAACCAGAGACAAGGCAAAGGCAGTGCCGACACCCAAAATAGTCACCCAATGCGAGGCCGTTCGGCCAATTTGATGACCAAACAGCCCCGCTAAAATAGCGCCCACAAGCGGTGCCAAGGGAATGGCAAGATAGAGATTTTCCATAAAGCTAGCCCTTCATGCTGTCCAAGTCATTAACGTTAATGGTGCGCCAATTACGGAACAACACCACCAGAATCGCCAAGCCAATCGCCGCTTCCGCCGCCGCCACAGTCAAGATAAAGAAGACAAACACTTGACCTGCGGTATCACCCAAATAGTGCGAAAACGCGACAAAGTTCATATTGACTGCCAACAGCATCAGCTCAATGGACATCAACAAAATAATGATGTTTTTTCGGTTGAGAAAAATACCCGCGACGCTCAAGCCAAACAGCACAGCTCCAAGAATCAGGTAATACGATAACGGTACCATAACGCCCCTCTGACCCACTCTAGGCAGGCAAACCCTTCAGCACACGCTGAAAATTTAGTGTTGTTCCGATTTCATTTTTACAATGCGCAAACGATCCGATTTTTTTACCTTAACCTGCTCTGACGGTTTTTGGTATTTTGTTTCGGGACGCTTGCGCAGGGTCAAAGCGATGGCGGCAATGATCGCCACCAACAAGATGACCGCCGCAATTTCAAACTGATACAGATAATCGGTGTAAATCGCTTTGCCCAGTTCCTCGGTGTTGCTGTAATCAGCACCGTGCGCCACCGCATTGCTCAATTTCTCTGAGCTGAACTTGGGCGAAGCCACCACCAACACCATCTCGGCCACCATCACCAAGCCAATCACCAAGCCCAAGGGCAAATAACGGGTAAAGCCTTCCTGCATCGGTGCGGTGTCCACATCCAACATCATCACCACAAAGAGGAACAGAACCATCACCGCACCGACGTAAACCAGCACCAAGGTCAAACCCAAAAATTCCGCTTCCGCCAGCAACCAAATGCCCGCACAACTGAAAAAGGTCAAGACCAAAAACAGCGCCGCATGCACCGAGTGATTAACGGTAATGACCCGCACCGCCGAAGCCACCGCCACCAAGCTAAAGGTTAAAAAGACCCATACTTCTATATTCATATCTCAACCCTACCGGTAAGGTGCGTCGATGGCACGATCTGCGGCCAACTGTTTTTCATACTGATCGCCCACCGCCAGCAGCTTCTCTTTGTTCATGATCTGTTCGCCACGATTTTCAAAGTGGTACTCAAAAATCCGCGTCTCCACGATGGCATCCACCGGACACGCCTCTTCACAGAAACCACAAAAAATGCACTTAAACAGATCAATGTCGTAACTCTTAGTCCGACGACTGCCATCGGCGCGCTGCTCTGATTCAATCGTGATCGCCAGTGCCGGGCAAACCGCTTCACAGAGTTTGCAGGCGATGCAACGCTCTTCGCCGTTGGCGTAACGACGCTGCGCGTGCAGCCCCCGAAAACGCGGCGACATCGGCGTCTTCTCTTCGGGATACTGAATCGTGATCTTTTTTGCAAACAAGTAACGACCGGTCAAACGCATCCCCAGGAGCAACTCCCAAAGCATAAATGTCTTTAAAAAATTGAGCATTTAAATTCTCTCCTCAGAAATCCCTGTTACAGCCAAGGCTGCCAACCGAGTAAAATAGCCACCCCTTCCACCGCCAGCCAGATAATGGTCACGGGAATAAAGATTTTCCAACCCAGCCGCATGATCTGATCGTAACGATAGCGGGGGAACGTGGCGCGAAACCACAAGAAAAAGAAAGACATAAAGGCGGTTTTAAACACAAACCAGTGCATGCCATCACCCAAAATAGGCAAATCAGCCCAAGCACCGATAGGCGACAACCAACCACCCAAAAACATCAAACTGGTCAAGGCGGCAATCAAAATCATATTGGCGTATTCGGCCAAGAAAAAGATCGAAAAGGCCATGCCCGAATATTCCACATGGAAACCGGCCACAATCTCAGACTCACCTTCCGCCACATCAAAGGGCGCGCGGTTGGTCTCCGCCACACCGGCCAAATAATAAACAATAAAGAGCGGGAACAGCGGCAACAGGAACCAATCCAAGAAACCGCCTTGTTGCGCCAAAACAATTTTATTCAGATTCAAGCTGCCACTGGCCATCAACACCCCCACCAGAGCAAACCCCATCGCAATTTCATAGGAGACAATCTGCGCTGCGGCACGCAAGGTACTGAGCATGGCGTATTTTGAATTGGAGGCCCAACCGGCGACGATCACCCCATAAACACCCAAGGAGGTCAACGCCAAAATGTAGAGCAGACCGGCATCAATGTCGGCCAAAATAAGACCCTCACCAAAGGGAATCACCGCCCAAGCCGCCAAAGCCGGTGCCAGTGAGATTACGGGTGCCAATAAAAAGAGGAAACGATTGGCGTTAGTGGGGATGATGATCTCTTTGGTCATCAACTTGAGCGCATCAGCAATCGGCTGCAACCAACCCTTTGGCCCGACGCGGTTTGGCCCCAAACGCACCTGCATATAGCCGATGATTTTACGTTCAGCGTAGGTCAAATAGGCCACCGCTAATAACAGTGGAGCCACAATCACCACAATTTTGATCACAATCCAGAGCGGTGTTTGCATTATTTCCGGTAACAACAACATCAAATCAGGCATCGTCTTTACACCTTCTCCAGTTCGACCGTTGCATAAAGAGAACCCAGAGATTCCGCCGCCACAATGCCCGTAGGCAACCAAGCACTGCCGATCGGAATCGAGTCATCCAGACGCAGAGGCAATTCAACAGACCCCGTCACTTGGGTCACTTTCACCGTCTCAGCGGAGTCCAGAGCCAAACGTTTTGCCTCAGCGGTATTGATCACCACCGCTTCCACATCTGCATCGACAGTAGCTTGCAGTGCCGTAGCACGACGCACCAACGCATCGCCGTGGTAGATCGGCACATCGCCGCTGCGCAGCAGACCCGCAGGTCGTTCAGCCAAGTTCAGACAGGCGCTGACGCTCAGAGCGTTGTCCAAATTCAAATCACGACACGCCACTTTCAACTCATCGCGCACCTCTTCCGAAGAGATGAACTCAAAACCGTCCAGATCCAATAAGTTACCCAAGACACGCAGCACCTTCCAAGCAGGACGTGCTTCACCCACCGCTTTGGACGCGCCTTTACAGGACTGCCACAAACCGGTGGCGTTAACGTACGTACCCGAGGTTTCAGCAAACGTAGCCGCAGGCAGCAACACATCGGCCAGTGCTTTCATCGACTCACTGGCAAAAGAGGTCATCGCCACCACCTTGGCATTTTGCAACGCGGCGGTCGCCAGAGCAGGATCGGCGCAATCGCGTTCTGCTTCCACTCCAAGTAGCAGATAAGCCTGACGCGGCTCTTGCAACATCTGCTGAGCGTTCAGGCCGTGCTCTTTGCTCATGCCAGCCGGACCACGGTGTGGCAACACACCGGCCAACCAAGCACCCGCACTGTTGGCCGCTTCGGGTAAATAAGAGAAAAGCGAATCAGTCGCAACAGCAATGGCAGAGGACAACGCCCTCAAAGCCGCGTAATGAGGATTAAGCACCGCCAAGTTACCCAACATGACACAACTGTTGTCGGCTTTTAAGCTGTTGGCAATGGCCTGATGGGCATCGGTCGGTTTGGCTGCCGCAATCCAGCCCCCCAGATCCGAAGCGCCGCTCTGCACACCCGCTGCCGCCGCGATGGCCGCCAGCTCAGAGACCATCTCAAAAGGATCTACGCCGATGTTTTCCGCCAGCTCAAAATGAAACTCGTACACTTTTGGGTTAACAAAACTGATCTGTGCGCCGTTCAAACTGGCTTTACGCAGCCGGTGAGCAATCAAAGGCTGCTCTTTACGCACATTTGAGCCGATCAATAAGGCCGCCTGCAAAGATTCCAGCGCCTCAATACTCTGCCCCAACCACGGCATCACCGGTGCCTGCTCTTGATCACTGAAATCCAGTTGGCGCAGACGATGATCAATGTGGTTTGAACCCAAACCGCGCATCAACTTCTGCCCCAAATACAACTCTTCCAGAGAGGCGTTGGGGGACAGCAATGCACCGATTTGATCGGCACTGGGGGTTTTCAGCAGATCGCTGGCTACGGCCAAGGCCGCTTCCCAACTCGCTTCCTGCCACTGACCGTTTTGCTTGATCATCGGGGTGCTCAAACGGTCATCGGCCTGCAAAGCTTGATAGCTGAAACGATCACGATCCGAAATCCAAACCTCATTGATCGACTCGTTGTCACGCGGCACAACGCGAGTGACCCCGCCTTGCCAGGTGTGTAAAAACAGATTGGAACCGACGCTGTCGTGCGGCGCAACGCTGGCGTGTTGCATCAGCTCCCAAGCGCGGGCGCTGTAGCGCGAGGGTTTGGCGGTCAACGCGCCCACAGGACAGAGATCAATGATGTTACCGGACATTTCAGAGCTGATGCTTTTTTCGATAAAGGTACCGATGCGCACATGCTCTGAACGCCCCGTAGCCCCCATCTCCCGCATCCCAGCAATCTCTTCACCAAAGCGCACGCAGCGGGTGCAGTGAATGCAGCGGGTCATCTCTGTGGCAATCAAGGAGCCAATGTCCTCATCCACCACCACCCGTTTCTCTTCACTGAATTGCGAGACATCGCTGCCGTAACCGATGGCCACATCCTGCAATTCACACTCACCGCCTTGATCGCAAATCGGGCAATCCAGTGGATGATTAATGAGCAAAAACTCCATCGTGCCTTTTTGCGCCGCAATTGCTTTGGCAGAGCGGGTGTGAACCACCATGCCCTCCATCACTTGTGTGGCACAGGCGGGCAACGGTTTTGGCGCTTTTTCCACCTCCACCAAACACATGCGGCAGTTGGCCGCCACAGAGAGTTTTTTGTGGTAACAAAAACGTGGGATGTCAATGCCATTAGCATCAGTGATGTCAATCAACAACGCCCCACGAGGGGCTTTAAGTGCCTGCCCATCCACTTGGATTTCGACCAGATCTTCGCTCATACTCGCCTCAAAACCACTCATTCTTGCTAAAAAGCTGCCGCAGTAACCTAACAGGCTGCATTTCGGAAGCGTGCTCTGACCCCATTGGGTCGATATTTTGGCTCAGGATAACTTACGCTGCGCTGCCCAGTTTCTCTGCCACCAGACTGCGATTGTGTTCGATGTAATACTCAAACTCATGCCGATAATGTTTAATAAAACTGCGTACCGGCATGGCCGCCGCATCACCCAAAGCACAGATGGTACGCCCTTCGATTTTGCTCGCCACACTGTCCAGCCGATCCAGATCTTCTGGCCGACCTTTGCCATCAACGATGCGACACAACATGCGGTACAGCCAACCGGTGCCTTCACGACACGGAGTGCATTGACCGCATGATTCAGAATAATAAAAACGCGAAATACGGCGCAGCGCCAACACCATGTCGGTGGTTTCGTCCATCACAATCACCGCGCCCGAACCGAGCATGGAACCGGCTTTGGCAATGGAATCGTAATCCATATTGCACTGCATCATCACTTCCGCAGGCAGCACCGGCACCGATGAACCACCCGGAATCACTGCTTTCAGAGCACGACCGTCCTTCACCCCACCGGCCAAAGCCAGCAGATCAGCAAAGGGGGTTCCCATCGAAATTTCAAAGTTGCCTGGGTTGTTCAAATGACCGGACATGGAGAACAATTTCTCACCGCCAGCGGTAGGCACCCCCAAACTCTGGAACCATTCACCGCCTTTTTGCAAAATCACCGGCACCGAAGCCAAGCTCTCCGTGTTGTTGATCGTGGTCGGCTTGCCATAAAGGCCAAAGTTGGCCGGAAATGGGGGCTTAAAACGCGGCTGGCCTTTTTTGCCTTCCAGCGATTCCAGCAGCGCCGTCTCTTCACCACAGATGTACGCACCGGCACCCAAAGAGCCGTACAGATCAAAGTCGATCCCCGAGCCTTGAATGTTTTTGCCTAGAAAGCCTTGATCGTAGGCTTCTTTTAAAGCGTGCTCAAAACGGGCAAAAGGCTCATCGCCAAACTCGCCGCGCAGGTAGTTGTAACCCACCGTGGCACCGATGGCAAAACCGGCAATGGCCATGCCTTCCACCAAGGCATGAGGGTTGAAACGCAAAATATCGCGATCTTTGCAGGTGCCCGGCTCCGACTCATCGGAGTTGCAGACGATGTACTTTTGCATATCGCCTTTGGGCATAAAACTCCATTTCAGCCCAGTGGGAAAACCCGCACCGCCACGCCCGCGCAGACCGGAGGATTTCACCACCTCGATCACTTCAGCGGGGGTCATCTCACCGGCAATTATTTTTTTCCAGCTCTGATAACCGCCAATTTTCAGGTAGTTGTCGTAAGACCACGGCTGGTCAAACTGCAAAGTCTGGAAGCAAACTTGATTGGTCATGAGCTACTCCAGATTATCCAGAATCTCATCCACTTTATCGGTGGTGAGTTCGGTGTAATAAACGTGATTGACTTGCATCATCGGCCCGCCAGAACAGGCGGCCAGACACTCCTCTTCCTTCTTCAGGAAGATGCGACCATCTTCGGTGCTTTCACCAATTTTGATCCCCAACTTGCGTTCAACGTGGTTAATAATCGTTTCCGAACCCATCAACATGCAGCTGATGTTGTCGCAAATAGAGACGCTGTTGCGCGCCACTGGCTCCAGCTCGTACATGGAGTAAAAACTGGCCACCTCGTAGACGGCAATCTTGTCTTGCTCCAAGTAAAGCGCCACCGCATCCATCAATTCGGTGGTCAAATAACCCTGATTTTCATGCTGAACAATTTGCAGTGCAGACAACAGAGCTGAACGTTTTTGCTCTTTGGGGTAACGCGCCACCCAACCGTCAATCTCTTCACGGGCGTGAGCAGACAACAACAATGCTTCACTCATCGGTCAACCTCCCCGAAAACAATATCTTGTGTGCCGATAATCGCCACCACATCGGCCAACATGTGACCGCGAGACATCTCATCAAGACCCGACATATGAGCAAAACCAGGCGCACGAATTTTAACCCTAAAAGGTTTATTCGCCCCATCGGAGATCATATAGACACCAAACTCGCCTTTTGGATGCTCAATGGCCGCATAAGCCTCACCCTCAGGCACACAGTAGCCTTCGGTAAAATGTTTAAAGTGATGAATCAAAGACTCCATATCACCTTTCATTGCCTCGCGCCGAGGCGGGGTCACTTTATGATTGGCAGCCAACACCTCACCCGGATTTTTACGCAGCCAGTCGATACACTGTTCAATGATGCGATTCGATTGACGCATCTCTTCAACCCGCACCAAATAACGGTCGTAGGAGTCGCCATTGGTGCCAACGGGAATGTCAAAATCAAGTTTGTCGTAGACTTCGTAGGGCTGCTTTTTACGCAGATCCCATTCCACACCCGAGCCGCGAATCATCGGGCCGGTAAAGCCCATCTGCATTGCCCGCTCTGGGGTCACCACCCCGATGCCAACGGTGCGCTGTTTCCAGATGCGGTTGTCGGTCAGCAGGATTTCGTACTCATCCAAATAGGTGGGGAAGCGTTTACAAAAATCTTCGATAAAATCGAGCAACGAACCTTGACGGTTTTCATTCAGACGTTGCAGCTCTTTTTTATTGCGCCAGCGCGAAGGTTCGTACTGCGGCATGTGATCGGGAAGATCCCGCGCCACACCGCCAACACGATAATAGGTGGCGTGCAGTCGCGCACCGGAGACGGCTTCATAACAATCCATTAGATCTTCACGCTCACGAAAAGCGTATAAAAAGACCGTCATAGCCCCGATGTCCAGCGCATGAGCACCGATCCACAACAGATGGTTCAAAATACGGGTGATCTCATCAAACATAACGCGGATGTACTGCGCCCGTTCTGGCACCTCCAGCTCAAGCAGCTTTTCGATCACCATCACATAGGCGTGTTCATTGCTCATGGTGGAGACGTAATCGAGGCGATCCATATAACCGATGCTCTGGTTGTAGGGTTTGCTCTCCGCCAATTTTTCTGTGCCACGATGCAGCAAGCCGATGTGCGGATCGGCACGCACAATCACCTCGCCGTCCATCTCCAGCACCAAACGCAAAACGCCATGTGCGGCCGGATGTTGTGGGCCAAAGTTGAGGGTATAGTTACGAATTTCAGACATCGGTTTGTCCCTCTTTACGAATCACACGAGGCACCAAGACACGTGGCTCAATGCTCACCGGCTCGTAGATCACCCGCTTTTTCTCTTCGTCGTAACGCATTTCAACATGCCCCACCAACGGGAAGTCCTTACGGAATGGATGACCAACAAAACCATAATCGGTCAAAATGCGTCGTAAATCGTTATGACCTTCAAACAAAATGCCAAACAGATCAAAAGCTTCACGCTCAAACCAATCAGCGCCGTTCCAAATTGAGGTCACGGAAGGCAACAACGGCATATCGTCATTCGGAGCCGAGCAACGCAGTCGCAGCCGCTGATTGAATTTATAAGAGAGCAGGTGAATAACAACGGCAAAACGGGGGCGATCCAGCGTGGCAGCCTCTAACTCGTCACCAAAGACCAAACGACCATTGGCAGAACCGCTCTCAACCCCACGGCTGAAACCGCTACTGGAAGCGTCACTGGTGTCCCACTCCACTTCACCGTAACTGCTGTAATCCACCCCGCAGAGATCAATCAACTGTTCAAACTGAAACTCACTGCCGTCTTTTAGGGTTTCACACACCGCCAACAACTGCTCACGGGCAACCTCAATGGTCACCTCATCCAACGCCACCTCACAACTCAGCAACTGATCTGCAAACTGGCTGCGCAGCGCGGTGGCCAGATTTTCTACTCGTTCAGACATCTACCCGCCTCGCTTAGCTGACACGCGCAATGGTGCTGGTTCGACGAATTTTATTTTGCAGCTGCAAAATACCGTACAACAACGCCTCTGCCGTCGGTGGGCAACCTGGCACATAAATATCAACAGGAACAATGCGGTCGCAACCCCGCACCACCGCGTAGGAGTAGTGATAATAGCCTCCGCCGTTGGCACACGAGCCCATCGAAATCACCCAGCGCGGTTCCGGCATCTGGTCATACACTTTACGCAGCGCCGGAGCCATCTTGTTCACCAAGGTACCCGCCACAATCATCACATCGGACTGCCGTGGGCTGGGGCGAAACACAATGCCAAAGCGATCCAGATCGTAACGCGACGCGCCCGCCTGCATCATTTCCACCGCACAACAAGCCAGACCAAAGGTCATCGGCCAGAGTGAACCGGTACGCGCCCAGTTGATCAGCTTATCGGCATTGGTGGTGACAAAGCCCTTCTCTAGAATTCCTTCTATTCCCATTCCAATGCTCCCTTCATCCACTCGTACATAAAACCGATTAGCAACAATCCGAGGAAGATCCCCATGGCCACAAAACCGGCCAAGCTAAGCTCATCCAATACCACCGCCCAAGGAAAAAGGAAGGCAATTTCAAGATCGAAGATAATAAAAAGAATGGCAACCAAATAATAACGAACATCAAACTTCAAGCGCGAGTCTTCAAAAGGCTCAAAACCACACTCATAAGTTGAATTTTTTTCCTTATCCGGTTTGTTCGGCCCGATCATCAGCCCCATAGAGAGCACAACAGCGGCAACCACCA
>JAUZRS010000006.1 GCA_030950195.1 Gammaproteobacteria bacterium
CCGGTGACACGGGCTGAGATCGAGGAAGTGAGGGGGGTCAGTGTCAGTAGCCAGATCATTAAAACCTTGCAGGAGCGTGAGTGGATTAAGATTTTGGGTTATAAGGATGTGCCTGGTAAACCGGCCATGTTTGGCACCACGTGCGTCTTGCTGGACTATTTCAATGTGTCATCTTTGGATGAGATGCCAACGCTCAAGGATTTGCAAAATCTGGATCGTGTGCAGGCAGAATTGGAGTTGGTGGCGCAGCCGGCTGATCCGGTTTCTCAGGCCTCACAAGAGACAAAATAGACCGCCCTTCGTTTCATCACGGTAAAAAACCCCTCATAATCCTTTTTTATTATGATATTTGTCAGAAAGGTTGTTCGACAATGATCCCACTTCTTGTTTTTTGTGACTAAACAGACTTTATACTTATTTGTTGTGAAAACTAGGGTATTAGGTGTGAATATTGCCCCTGATGGTATTAAAGCTCACTGTTAATGGGTGATAAATTACTTTTTTATGTGGCAATTATGGCAAAGAAGTCATGATTGTCCATGATGACAAAAGGGAAAAGCTCTAATGACTGAGATTTATCATGTTAAAAAAAGACGCCCCATTTGGTTTTGGGCGCTCTGCTTGATTGTATTGTCGTGGTTTGTAATGGGTGTTGCAGCCAATGGACGTTTGCAGTCAAGTGGCGTTGATTTTGATTATGGAGCTTCTTCTTCTGGGCTTGTCGTTAACATAACCAATTGATTATTATATAATATTATTGTTTTTATTGAGCAATAATTACCTGTTCTTTGTGGGTGCCCAAGGTCTAAGAATCTTACTCTTACGACCTGTTTTTTGTTTATCTCTCTCATTTCCTCCTATTTTGTTTTTCCGTATCAGATTGATTTAAAGACCACTTGTCATGAGAAATGTTTATTTTGTGATAAAATTCCTATTCATTTTCTACTCTTGAAGTGATGTTTTTTCGGGGGTGGTTGCTAACGGACAGCAGGAAGGAAGGGCATTATTTAGTGTGCTGACTCATATGGGCCAAGGATGGGATTTATTGGTTAAAAATCTCCTCTTTAAGGTTCGGCTATGTGTTTCGGTTTTTTTGTTGTGCGCCAGCATTGTCGTTTTTTGCTGGTTCTTCTGATTTTTTTATTCCCCTTTTCAAGCACCGCTTTTGCGGGTGTCAGTTACATCACCACCATTGACAATGAAAATAACGCTGGTAACGGTGTTGCTGATGGTGATCTTGACCGTAATGTTTTTTGGTTTGAGCCTGCCCATCCAATTGAATTTAATATCAACGTTGTTGCACCGCTGCCCACAACATCGGTGTATCTGACTCTGCGCGCGTTTGATGTAGATGAAGAAGCGGGCGAAATTGATAACGTCACTCTCAATGGGGTGGCTCTTGGTTTTTTAAATGGAGCCAATCAGGTTTGGAGCACGTCGGTTTTTGTGGTTGATCCTGCGTTGATCAAAGTGGGCGCTAATTTAGTGCAGATTACAGTGGGGGCAGGGTTTTTTGTAAAGCTGGATTGGGGGCAACTGGTTATTGATGGTGGGCCTGTCGATAAAGGCAATATTCGCAGTTTTTCGGTTATTGATGCGGTAAGCGATCCATTGAATGCCGCCAATATTCAAGTCAATACCGAGACGATCATAGATGCTACAGCGGGTGGTGACTATCTGTTTGATGTGAGTGTGGTGGATCCGAATGGCAACTCTGCTTCCGTATTTGAGATGCCGTTTGTTGGTTTGGTTGCCGGTTCGACGGTGACGCAACCGGCCAGTTTGACCTATCCACTTGCGGGTGTTTCAGGGATGTATACGCTCTATTCACAACTGTTTCACCTTGATGCGGTTGGGAATCCGATTGAGCAGACGATTGCGGTACGAACTGTTGTGCATACCTCAGGGGTGGGGGTGCTGGATCTGGACGGAGACGGTTTGAGCGATCTGGATGAAGTCTCTCTTGGTACCAATCCAACAAATCAGGACAGCGATGGCGACACGGATCGAGATGATGTGGAAGTGGGCAATGTTGCTGCACCTAATGACAGCGATGGCGATGGAAGAATTGATGCACTTGAATCTCGTTTAAACGATGCGGATGGTGATGGGGCTTCCGATCAAGATGATGCTTTTGATGCAGATCCTTGTGCTCCCGCTGGCGCTAATGCCGCCTGTCTTGCCTTTGATTCTGATGGCGACACCTTAATTAACAGTGATGAAGATAGGCTGACAACCGATCGAAATTTGGTTGATACAGACGGTGATGGTGCGCGTGATGATGTTGAAGTGGGTGTGGTTGCGACACCGAACGATGCGGACAATGACGGTAAAAATGATGCGATAGAGTCCAGCATTTTTGATACGGACGGTGATGGTGCTTTTGATCAGTTTGATCCTGATAATGTGGACAGCTGTATCCCGAGCGTGACGGCGGCAAATTGTGATTCTGATGCTGATGGACTTGGTTATGCTGAAGAATTGGCGATTAATACCGATCCGAATTCAAACGACAGTGATGGCGACGGCATTTTGGATGGCATTGAAGTGGGGCCGGTTGTTGCAGTGCCATTGGATGGCGATGGCGATACCATCATTGACGCACTGGATTCCAATATTCTGGATGCTGATCTGGACGGTGTTGTGGATCAACTGGATAAGGCCAATTTAGATGCGTGTATTCCGAGCGCAGCAGCAGCCAGTTGTGATGCAGATAATGATGGTCTGACCAACGGCGAAGAAA
>JAUZRS010000060.1 GCA_030950195.1 Gammaproteobacteria bacterium
GCGTTGGCAGGAATTATGGGCGGTCTGGCTTCCGGTGTGACCGCCAGCAGCGAAGATATTTTCTTGGAGAGTGCGTTTTTTGTGCCGCACAAATTGGCCGGTCAAGCGCGTCGTTACGGTCTGCACAGTGACTCTTCGCACCGTTTTGAGCGAGGTGTTGATCCTGAACTGCAACGTGCCGCAATGGAACGCGCCACGGCGCTGTTGTTAGAGATTGTTGGTGGTGAGGCGGGGCCGATTATTGAGGTGCTGGAAAGCGCGGCGATGCCGAAAAAGTCGGCGATTGTTTTGCGTGCTGAGCGCATCAAGAGGGTTTTGGGTCTGGATCTGGCCGCTGCCGATGTGGAGGAGATGTTGACCTGTTTGGGTTTGCAGTTGGAGCCGGTTGCAGGCGGTTGGTCTATTCAGCCCCCTAGCTATCGTTTTGATATGAACATTGAAGCGGATCTGGTGGAGGAGTTGGCGCGCATTTACGGTTACGACCGCATTCCGCGCACCCAGCCTTCTTTGCGCCCGCAGATGAAAGTCAATCCCGAAGCGAGTGTGGGTCTGGAGCAGTTGCAGAACACTTTGGTGGATCGCGGTTATCAAGAAGTGGTCTGTTACACCTTTTGTGATCCTGATCTACAGGCTTTGGTGGAGCCGGATAAAACGCCGTTGCCCTTGGCGAATCCCTTGTCGGCGGATTTGGCGGTGATGCGCACCACGCTGTTTAGCGGTTTGTTGAAAACGTTGCAGTACAACCTGAACCGTCAGCAGTCGCGGGTGCGTCTGTTTGAGAGTGGCCTGAAATTTGTCCAAACCGAGGACGGTTTAGAACAGACGCGCTGTTTGGCCGGTTTGATCAGCGGCCCGATGGTGACTGAGCAGTGGGGCGAGTCGGATCGGAAAGTGGACTTTTTTGATCTTAAAGGTGATCTGGAGGTGTTGTTGGGGCGTTCGGCTGAACAGATTGAATATCGCGTTGAAGAGCACCCCACTCTGCATCCTGGGCAATCGGCACGGCTGTATAAAAACGATCGGCCACTGGGCTGGATCGGTGCGCTGCACCCACGGCTTGAGAAGGCCTTGGGCTTGAGTCAAACGGCGCTGCTGTTTGAGTTGGAGTTGGATCTGTTGCTGGAAGGTGCGTTGCCAAAATTTGCACCGCTGTCGCGTTTTCCCTCCATTCGTCGAGATTTGGCGCTGGTGGTGGATGAGTCGGTTTCCATGGCACAGGTCTCGGCTTGTGTGCATGAGGTTGCGCCGAGCTATCTGATTGAGTTGTGTCTGTTTGATCTTTATCGTGGCAAGGGCATCGAAACAGGACGAAAAAGTCTCGCTTTAGGCTTGATTTTACAGGAATTATCGCGCACTCTTAAAGAGGATGACGTTGAAGAGTCTGTTGCGAAAATCTTGGCGCATCTGCAGGAGAATTTAGGCGCAACACTGAGGGAGTAATTCATGGCGTTGACCAAGGCGGTAATGTCGGAGATGTTGTTTGAGGAGTTGGGTCTGAATAAACGTGAAGCCAAAGAGTTGGTGGAGCTGTTTTTTGAGGAAATTCGCCAAGCACTCGAAATGGGAGACGATGTGAAGTTTTCCGGTTTTGGCAACTTTATTCTGCGTACTAAAAATCAACGTCCGGGACGTAATCCCAAAACCGGTCAAGAGATCCCCATCAGCGCACGGCGGGTGGTGACCTTTAGGCCAGGACAGAAACTGAAAGCACGGGTTGAAGCGTATGCTGGAAATCAGCAATAACAGCGAGCTGGCACCGATACCGAATAAACGCTACTTCACCATCGGTGAGGTCAGCGAATTGTGCGGGGTTAAACCGCATGTTTTGCGTTATTGGGAGCAAGAGTTTCCAGAATTGAAGCCGGTCAAGCGACGCGGCAATCGGCGTTATTATCAGCGTCACGATGTGATGTTGATCCGTCAAATTCGCAGCTTGCTCTACGAGCAAGGCTACACCATCGGTGGTGCGCGTTTGCAGCTTTCAGGGGAAGCCGCCAAAGAAGACAGCGCCCAGTCTCATCAGATGGTGCGGCAAATTCGCATTGAGTTGGAAGCGATTTTGACTATTTTGAAGAGTTGAAATTTCTTTTTGACTTTCTATTTTTGATTTCTCGATTCATTTAATCCAATCATTAGTTTGCGAGCGCCTTATTTGCTCAGCCAAGCGGTGGTCAAATGCATGATTTCAGCAGATATTGCCGGTGTGATTGTCAATAACAGCAGCGTTCACGCAAAAAAGAGTGTGGAAAAATTTTCGGCTTACGCCGCTTCCAAAGCGGGATTGGAGTCTTTAACCGAAGTGATGGCTCTGGGAGTGGGCAAAGCATGGCGTTCGAGTTAATGGTAGCTTCAGGAGCGGTGCCAGTGGAGCGGACTCAAGTGGCCCGATGAGATTGATGAGGTGTAGTTTTGGGTTAAAACAGTTCGACAGATTCTTTGTTGGGGCTGTCGTCTACATCAAAAAAGAGGTCGATGTCGCCTTGATCGACATTATGTTGTTGAATCGCATCGTGGTTAAGCTGTTTATTGGCTTCGTTTTTATCGTCAAGCAGTTGCTGGAGTTGTGTGCTGCGCTGTTTAAATCGTTCGACAACGTCATCGGAACCGTTGTCTTGGTGAATTTGAATGTAGTGATTAAGATGACCCTCCAAGGATTCAGTGCGGTTGGAGATTTGGATAATGAGTTGGCTGACAATGTCATCAAATTGCAGCGAGATCACGCCCTCCATAATCAGCTGATGAATGCGTTCTGAGAGCAGGTGAATGTTTTTTGATTGATCACCCGCTCGGGAGTTGATGCGTTGTACCTCTTGCCACATTTTGGCCAGACTTTTTTGTGAGTGGTGAGCAACGCTCATGTCGGTGGCGGAAGCCTGTTCCATGGATTCGTCCACTTCGCTGACGGATTTTTCGATCTCTTCCATGCGTGAACGAATTTCACCGCTGAATTCATGGGTGCGCTGTGAGAGGTTGCGTACCTCTTCGGCGACCACGGCAAAACCTCGTCCCGCTTCACCAGCACGGGCTGCTTCGATGGCAGCATTAAGAGAGAGCAATTCTGTTTGGGAGGTGATGGAGTTGACCTCGTCGAGCAGTTTTACCACGGAGTCGATCTGCTGATGCATGTGGTTGAATTTTTTGCCCACCGCATCGCTGGAGGTTTTCATCTCTGAAATGGTCTGAATGAACTGCTGAATCATCACCTCAGTCTCTTGAGTGAGGCGGTGAATGCCCTGTTTGTGGGCGGTTTTTTTATCTGATGAGGCGATGTCGACCAGTTCGTTGACTAATTTTTCCAGTTGACTTTGTTGGTCAATGGAGATGCTCTGCAGACCTGTGAGGCTGTTACTGAGTTTGCTCACGGCATCGTTCATGACATGGGTCACTTGGGCGAGAGAGTCGCGTAGAGTGCTCAGCTCTTGATTGCTCTCCGTGATGAGCTGATCCGATAGAGTTTCGTAGTGATCCATCGCGTGTTGCAACGATTGGTAGCGTTGTTCAAGTTGCTGTTGTGCCTGTTTTTGGCGTCGTGTTGTACCGATCATGCCCCAGAGGAGCAGGGCAATAGAACCCCCTTGTAAGCCGAATTGCCACTCTGAAGGTAGGCTCTGCAGCGCTAATATGGGGCTTAGGCTGAGCATAAATAGAGCGATTACAATGAGACTGGAGTAGAAACGAGTTTTCACGATCTGTCTGACTTCCCTATGCTCTGTCAAAATCTCTTAATGGGAGCTAAGCAAAAATGACTCCGATCTTGTGCGCTTGGGTTAAAATGGGCGAATTTTTTACAGTTGAGGTTGATATGCAGACCAAAGTCATGACCATGTTAACGTTGCAAGAGTCGATGAACGCCAGAGTCAATCCCGAGTGGCGCAGTGCCGATTGTGAGTGGTATCGCGCCATCTGGACTGAGTGTGCGGAAATGTTGGATCACTACGGTTGGAAGTGGTGGAAATATCAAGAATCGGATCTGGAGCAGGTGAAGCTGGAGTTGATCGATATTTGGCATTTTGCTCTGAGTGCCAAATTGATGGCCGGTCTGTCACTGGAGCAGACAGCCGAGCAGATTGTGCTTGCCTTGGAAAAAGCCGATGAAAGTGATGATGTTCGTTTGTTGATCGAAAAATTGGCGCAGCGTTCGCTTGAGACTCATGAAGCGGATATGGGTGTGTTTATCCGTTTGATGCAGCTATTACAGATGGATTTTGATGAGTTGTTTAAATCTTATGTGGGCAAAAACGTCTTGAATGTGTTTCGCCAAGATCATGGTTATAAACAAGGTGATTACATAAAAGTTTGGCAGGGACGAGAGGATAACGAACATTTGGTGGACATTTTGACGCGCTTGGATGCAAACGCTGATGAGTTTGCTGCTGGGGTCTATCAGGCGTTGGAGGCGGTTTATCCGGTTTGAGCTGATGTTTTTACGGACATAAAAAAGACCCGCTGGCCTTGCGGCCAAGCGGGTCTTTTTGGAAGAACAAACGCCTTATTTTTTGGCGTTGCGTTCTTTGGTCTCTTTGATCACCGCTTCAGCGACGTTCTTAGGGCACGGTGAGTAGTTGTCAAATTCCATTGAGAACTGGCCACGACCGGAGGTCATGGTACGCAGATCACCGATGTAACCAAACATTTCACTCAACGGTACGTTGGCTTTGATGCGCACGCCTGTTGGGGTGGAATCTTGACCTTGGATCATGCCACGGCGACGGTTCAAGTCACCGATCACATCACCAACATGATCGTCGGGGGTGAAGACATCCACTTTCATGACGGGTTCGATCAGCTGAGCGCCGGCTCGGGGCATGGACTGACGGTAAGCGCCTTTGGCGGCAATCTCAAATGCAACGGCAGAGGAGTCAACGGCATGGAAGGAACCGTCCAACAAGGTGACTTTGAAATCCAAACAGGGGAAGCCAGCCAAAACACCTTGGTGCATGCTGTTTTTAAAGCCTTTTTCAATCGCAGGCCAGTATTCACGAGGAACGTTACCGCCGGTGACTTTGGATTCAAAGACAAAACCACTGCCTGCTTCACCAGGTTCGATGGTGTAGTCGATTTTACCAAATTGACCCGAACCACCCGATTGTTTTTTGTGGGTGTAGCTGTCTTCGATCAGTTGGGTGATGGTTTCACGGTAGGCTACTTGAGGTTTACCCACTTCAACATCAACACCGTGGGTACGACGCAGAATGTCAATTTTGATGTCCAGATGCAGCTCACCCATGCCTTTAAGGATGGTTTCACCGCTGTCTTCGTCGGTTTCAACGCGGAAAGAAGGATCTTCTGCGATCATTTTGCCCAGCGCCACACCTAATTTTTCCGAGGCAGTTTTGTCTTTGGGCGCAACGGCAATGGAGATGACTGGATCAGGGAAGACCATTGGCTCCAATGTTGCGGGGAATTTTGGATCACACAAGGTGTGGCCGGTCTGCACGTTTTTCATCCCAACGATGGCAACGATGTCACCGGCTTGGGCTGAATCGAGTTCTTCACGGGAGTCGGCGTGCATCTCAACGATGCGACCAATACGCTCGGTTTTACCGGTGAAGGTGTTGAGGACGCTGGTGCCTTTTGCCAGTCTACCGGAGTAGATGCGGATAAAGGTCAATGCGCCGAAACGGTCATCCATAATTTTGAAGGCCAAGGCGCGCAGGGGTTTGTCCAGAGCAACAAGGGCGAATTCGCCGGTTTCGTTGCCTTCCATGTCCACTTCAGGCTGCGGAGGCACTTCTGTGGGGCTGGGTAGGTAGTCTACTACGCCGTCGAGGATCAACTGAATGCCTTTGTTTTTAAAGGCAGAGCCACAGTAGGTGGGAAAGAAGTCCAGCGCGATGGTACCTTTGCGAATGCAGCGTTTAATCTCATCAATGGAAGGTTCGGTGCCATCCAAATAGGATTCCATCAGATCGTCGTCTTGTTCGACGGCGGTTTCGATCATCTGTTCGCGGTAGGTTTCAACGTCGTCCACCATATCGGCAGGCACATCCTCGATGCGGTAGTTATGCGGATCGCCAGAGTTATCCCAGATCCACGCCTTGCGAGAGAGCACATCCACTACGCCGATAAAGTCATCTTCGATGCCGATAGGCAGGGTCATGACCAGTGGGTTGGCTGCCAGTACGTTGGTGACTTGATCGACGACGCGGTAAAAGTCCGCACCGACACGATCCAATTTGTTAACGAAGATCACCCGAGCCACAGCAGATTCGTTGGCGTAACGCCAGTTGGTTTCAGACTGGGGTTCAACACCCCCTGAACCACAGAAAACGCCAACGCCGCCGTCTAATACTTTTAAGGAGCGGTAAACTTCGATGGTGAAGTCAACGTGTCCTGGGGTATCAATGATATTGAAACGATGATCGTCCCAATAACAGGTGGTGGCTGCAGATTGAATGGTGATGCCACGTTCACGCTCTTGATCCATGAAATCGGTGGTGGCTTCACCGTCGTGGACTTCACCGATTTTATGGGTCTTACCGGTAAGGTTAAGAATGCGTTCGGTGGTGGTGGTCTTGCCCGCATCCACGTGCGCGAAAATGCCGATGTTGCGGTAGTTCAGTAGTTCAGTCATGAGTGTGCTCTAGATCTTGATTTCGGGTAAAAAAGTCTTTGTTGATGGCATTCGAGTTTGGGTTAAACTCCATGCCTTGAGTATCGGGGCCCGTCAGCCCCGAAAAGTTCGGCATTGTACAAGAAAATGCCGAGGGATAGGGATAATTCCTCACAGAATCAGAGAAAGTCTGATTGTTTATTATCTGGAGGTGAGTGTGATGGTTCGTGGTTCTGTAATAGCGCTGGTTTTTTTGCTGTTTCCACAGTGGGTGTTGGCCTCTGATGTGCGACTCTGTCGCGGTAACGATTGGCAACCGACTTATGTGAATGATGTGGTGAGTGGTGATCCGACACCTTATTATGTCATGCCCGATGGCTCTTTCGCGATTTTGACCGGTGACTGGGTTAATCAAAGTGGGCCGGGGATGTGCGCGTTGTATGGGGTTCGAGACGAAACGTATTTCAGCAATTGTTTTCAATATCGCCAGTTGCAGTGTGGTTGTGATGCCAAAAGTGTCAGCAACGATACCTGTAAAAAATTACTCAATCACACGGGTTCGAAATCGGTTACTGGCGGTAAAAGTGACCTATGGCAGACCAGCCAAGGCGATATGGTTTTTCTGGGCGATGTCTCCAGTGGTCATCTGGCCGAGTATGGCAGTGATCAAGGTCGTATTGTGGGGCAATATCGAGGCGGTGTGTTGGATGGTTACTGGATTGAAGAAACATCGCGTAAACGCTGTGAGGTAGAAAAAGACGGCTCTTTTTATTGGGGAAAAGTGCTGTTCAGCTTTGATGACTCACGAACGCGCTTTGACGGTTATTGGGGTTATTGTCAGGAGCAACCTTCGCATAAATGGCGTGGTTCAAAATAGCTGAAATAGAAATTTCTCCTGTTGTTTCAGGGCAAAATCGCTACAATACGCGCCATGTCAGGAAATAGCTTTGGAAAATTGTTTACGACCACCGGTTTCGGTGAAAGTCACGGCCCCGCTATCGGTTGTATTGTCGATGGCTGTCCGCCTGGATTGGCGCTTTGTGAGGCCGATCTGCAAGGGGATCTGGATCGTCGTCGCCCAGGCACCTCGCGCCACACTACTCAGCGCCGTGAACCGGATCAGGTCAAAATTCTCTCTGGGGTGTTTGAGGGTAAAACCACCGGTACACCCATCGCCTTAATCATTGAAAACGTTGATCAGCGTTCCAAAGATTACTCCAATATTATGGATCGGTTCCGTCCTGGGCACGCTGATTACACGTACACACAAAAATACGGTTTCCGCGATTACCGTGGCGGCGGACGCTCGTCGGCGCGTGAAACCGCGATGCGGGTGGCGGCTGGTGCGATTGCGAAAAAATATCTGGCGCAGCAGTTGGGGGTGACGATTCGCGGTTATCTTTCTCAGTTGGGGCCGATTAAAGCTGAAGGTCTGGATTGGTCGGTGGTGGGAGATAACCCGTTTTTCTGGCCCAACGAAGATCAGGTGCCTGAGTTGGAAGCCTATATGGATGCTTTGCGTAAAGAGGGTAATTCGGTGGGCGCAAAAGTGACCGTGGTAGCCGAAGGCCTTCCTCCTGGTTTGGGTGAGCCAATTTTTGATCGTCTCGATGCGGACATTGCTCATGCTTTGATGAGCATCAATGCGGTTAAAGGCGTGGAGATCGGCGCGGGCTTTGATTGTGTGGCGCAAAAAGGCACGGAACATCGAGATGAGATCACTCCAGAGGGGTTCCTCTCCAATCACGCCGGTGGGGTGCTGGGTGGCATCTCTTCAGGGCAGGCGATTGTGGCTTCCATTGCGATGAAACCCACCTCCAGTATGCGTCTGCCTGGGCGCAGTGTGAATTTGCAAGGAGAACCGATTGAGGTGGTGACGAAAGGTCGCCATGATCCTTGTGTCGGTATTCGTGCCACCCCCATTGCGGAGGCGATGTTGGCTTTGGTGCTGATGGATCACTATTTGCGACATCGAGCGCAAAATGGCGATGTGATGGTGGATACTCCGGTGATTCCGGCGGGCGTGTAATTTTTTTCTTTTCTGGTGCGGCTCTGTTGTGACCTCTTCTGATCTGCCGTACTGGAAACTCTCCTCGTTTTATCTGTTCTATTTTTCCACCCTAGGTGCTTTGATCCCCTACTGGGGTCTTTATCTGCAATCGTTGGGATTTTCTGCCGCTGAAATTGGTGAGTTGATTGCTATTTTGGCGCTGACCAAATTGATTGCGCCCAATATTTGGGGCTGGGTGGCAGATTACACCGGCAAGGGCATGTGGGTGGTGCGCATCACCAGTCTGTTGGCTCTGCTGAGTTTTTCTTTGTTGCTGTGGGTGCAAAATTATTTGGCTTTGGCGCTGGTAATGGCGCTGTTTAGCTTTTTCTGGAACGCCTCTTTGCCGCAATTTGAAGCGGTCACCTTTTCTCATCTGGGCAAAAACAGCCACGCTTATGGCCGTATTCGCCTCTGGGGTTCCTTGGGGTTTATTTTTCTGGTGGTGCTGTTGGGGCCGCTGTTGGATCGTTTTGGGGTTGAGACCTTGCCTTGGATCGTCTTATGGCTGTTTGTGCTGCTGTGGCTTTCATCTTTGCTGGTGCCGGAAGCCCCAGCCTCTGATCACTCCTCTTCCGTGGCCAGTCTTTGGTCGGTATTGAAGCAACCGAAAGTGGTAGCGTTGTTGCTGGCCTGTTTTTTATTGCAGGCCAGTCACGGCCCTTATTATGTGTTTTACAGCATCTATTTGGAGCAAGCCAGTTACAGCAAAACCGTGATCGGTCTGCTGTGGGCGTTGGGGGTGGTGGCGGAGATTGGGGTCTTTTTATGGGCTTCTCAGCTGTTGCGCCGTTTTCATTTGGGTAAGTTGTTGGCGTTGAGTCTGTTTTTAACCGCCTTGCGTTGGTTGTTGATTGCCTATTTTGTTGAGGTACAGGTTGTGTTGCTGTTTGCTCAACTGCTGCATGCGGCCAGTTTTGGTCTCTATCATCTGGTGGCTATTTCCTTTATTCACCGCTTTTTTGTCGGTCGTCATCAGGGGCGAGGGCAAGCGATTTATGCCAGTGTCAGTTTTGGTGCTGGTGGGGCGGTGGGCAGCTATTTTGCGGGACAGTTTTGGCAGCCTTGGGGTGCGGAGCTGACTTTCTTGGTGGCGGGAGGAGTGGCTTTGTTAGCAGCGCTGGTTGCGTATTGGGGATTGCTTAGCAGGGATGAGTTTGTTTTAAGCGTGAAGAGCAAGGGAAATCCCTAATAGACAAATGGTTACTATTCCCGCATATTTAGCCGCTTTTGCGGGGTTTGTCACAAAAGCACCGTTTATACTGAGCGGTTTTCATCACTTTGAATAATACAGTTGGCGTTTTGCCAAGGCTGGTGGGTAAAGATTATGACAAAATCGTGGGGTGTGCTGGTTGGCACAATGTTATTGGGTACTGTGAATGCAGCAGAAATCGAGCCAATAGCGGCTGAAAGCCAGCTGGAGATTGCACAAGTAAAACGTCAGAGTGTATCGCTGACCAGTACCATTGGCGGCAGTGTGACGGCCTTGAAAACCGTCTCTCTGGCGGCGCAATTGCCAGGTCGGGTGCGTTACATTGCGGGTAACGAAGGCGATCGTTTCTCAGCAGGTGCATTGTTATTGGGTTTAGATAACACCGCTTTGCGAGCGCAGTTGCAAGCCGCCCAAGCGGATTACTCCTCAGCTCAAGCGGCCATTCAGGATGCAAAAGCAAAATTGAATCGTGAGATTAACTCTCCTAGTGTGGTGGCTAAAACTCCCGGTGGAATGGCAATGCCTTCCATGATGGATCAGATGTTTATGGATCCCATGCAGTCGGCAATGGGAACCCGTGATACGGGTGCGGAACGCCACAGTGATTTGGTGGCGCGTCAGGTGGCGCTTTCTCAGGCCAAGAGCAATTTATTGCGTTCTCAAGCGCAAATTCAACAGATTGAAGCATCGCTGCGCGACAGTCAAAGTGTTGCCCCTTTTGCGGGTGTGATCATCAAACGTCATGTGGAGTTGGGTGATACGGTTCAACCTGGGCAAACGTTGTTGGCTTTTGCAGATACTTCGCGTTTGGAAGTCAAAATTGACGTGCCAGTGCGTCTGCGGTCGGCTTTAAAAATCGGTATGACTTTGGATGTGCGCTTGGACGATGTGGCCAATGGCCGTCCCGTGGTGCAGGCGGTGATCAGCCGTATTTTTCCGGTGGCGGACTCGGTACGTCATACCGTGCCTTTGGAGTTGCTGCTGCCTGAGAAGA
>JAUZRS010000061.1 GCA_030950195.1 Gammaproteobacteria bacterium
AACGGTGCCGCTGACGGGGCTGCTGGGGGTGCGGATGTGAGCGATGGGGTTGAAGCGTTCGCCCAATGGCACGGTTTGGATCTGAACATTGGGGTAGGCCAACCGGTAGCGTTGGAAAAAAAAGTTAAACAGTTCGGTCAGTTGTTCGGCTTCTTGGTCGGGGTTTTCGATCAGGCGGGTTTTGCAGTAGTCCCAGAAGCTGAGGATGTTTTTTTCTTGTAGACCGCAGGCCAAAAAACCGCTGGGGGTGGTGTCTTTAAAGATGCCCTTGAGCGCCGAGTGGCTGCTGTCGCTGAGGTGTTGAAAGCAGTTAAAGGCGCGTTGCTCGGCTTCAAACAAGTTGATGAGCGGCGGTGGCTTGGGTGTGGTAGGTGGTTTGGGGGCTTGAATTAGGGTGGTTTGAGACGGCGGTGTACGGCGGTTGTTCCAGCAGTGTAAAAATCGTTGTATCCATGTAAGCATAGACGACACCTTTGGCTTATTTTTAGCAAAATCTGAGGGGTGGGGCGATCAAAGTGGCTTGGTTATACGCCTCTTTTATTTCCCTTGCAAGGTGGGCGAAGGGGGGTGAGGAGGGCGTTTTTGGGTTGGTCAGAGATTGTTACTGGTTGTGATTTTTTTCGGGCTGATGCTGTTTACAATACTTCGGACAGTTTTAGAGAGAAAAAGATAGGAACCACAGGCGGATTCTGAGAAAATAGAGTTCTCAAAAAACGACAATCAAAGAAGGCCGCCCGTGGAATCCATAGTAGAATCGGTTTTACTCTCCATGTCCAGTGTTAAAAAACCACAACGTCTTTTTCTCTCAGCTCTGTTTTCCGTATTGATGGTTTTTCAAGGGAAAGCCACTTTTCGTAATTTGAGTCGTTACAGTTCGTTGCATGAAAAACGTCTGTCGCGTTGGTTTCGACGTTCATTTGATTTTGCACAATTCAACAGACGCCTACTTCAAAAAGAGCTGCCACAACAGCACGATCAAATTGCCGCCATTGATGCCAGCTTTATGAAAAAAAGTGGTCAGAAAACAGCAGGGTTGGGTTGGTTTTACAACGGCGCTTTGGGGCAAGCCATGGTGGGATTGGAGTTGTCGTTGGTTTGCCGAATTGATCTTCAAAGTCGAACCGCTTACGCGCTGGAGGCTCGCCAAACGTTGGACTCGGAACAGAAAGAGGGTGAGAGTCGAGTGGACTGCTACGCGAAACAGGTTTGTGACCTTGCCTGTGATCTTCAAGCGCAAGGCATTCGCTACCTTACCGCAGATGCCTACTACAGCAAGGTGAAGTTTGTCGATGCGGTCTGTTCAGATGACTTACACCTGATTGGAAAGCTGCGTTCAGATGCCAACCTAAGCTGGTATTTTGAGGGCGAATACGGTGGCAAAGGACGTCCTAAAACGTACGATGGTAAAGTCAATTTCCAAACGGAGCTGTCCCGTTTTGATGCGTGTGGCGTAATGGATAAGGGGGTATCGATTTACAGCGCCGTGGTTCACTCGTGTTGTTTCAAACGGAAAATCCGTGTGGTGCTGCTGCGATGGGAGCAGAAGACAAAAGTCCGTTCGGCTCTGCTGTTTTCTACGGATTCGGAGTTGGCTCCAGAAAAGATTGTCGAATATTACACCGCTCGTTTTCAGATTGAATTTTTGTTTCGTGAAGCCAAGCAACATACGGGTTTAATGGATTGCCAAGCGCGTTGCCCAGAGGCCATTCAAACTCATATTAATGCCTCATTCACTGCACTGAATTTATTGAAGCTGGAAGACCGTAAGGACAAAAACAACCCTGAGCCTTCGGTGATTTCGATTGCCTCGTGGCGACGCAAGAAATTCAATCAATATTTGATGAAAATACTTTTTGACAAGTTAGGTTTGGAGAGATCTTGTCAAAAAGTCGAGGCGGTTTACCATGAGCTGAGTGAGTATGGGGCTATCCAGGTTTAAAACTGTCCGAAGTATTGTGTTTATTACGGCGTAACTACTCAGCCCTAAATCCAAAAGAAAAGATCAGTTTTTAGGCAAAAACAGCATTTCCCCACCACCAAACAGCTCACTTAAGGCCTGAAACACATTAATCTGCTGTTTTTTCGCAGTAGAAATGTAGCTTCGAATACGGCAAAACATAACGGCTCCTCGCTCAGAACGGAAACAACCTGATATTTTCTGCTTCACCTTGATCATACGCACATCACGTTCC
>JAUZRS010000062.1 GCA_030950195.1 Gammaproteobacteria bacterium
TGGGTTGCTATCGGTTCGGGTTATTATCACCTTTGGCCGGACAACAGCACCTTGTTGTGGGATCGACTGCCCATGACCGTGGCCTTTATGGCGCTGTTTTCCATCGTATTGAGTGAATTTGTCTCGACTCGATTTTCCAAATCCAGTTTAATTTTGTTGGTGGCGTTTGGTGTCTTCTCTGTGGTGTATTGGCACATCACCGAGTTGAACGGCGCAGGGGATCTGCGCCTTTATATTTTGGTGCAATTTTTACCGATGGTGTTGATTCCCCTGCTGCTGCTTTTGTGCTGTGAAAAATCGGTTTACCTTTCCGGTTATTGGGCTCTGTTGTTCTGGTACGTGGTGGCTAAATTGTGCGAGTATTTCGATCAGGCTATCTTTGATCTGTTGGGCGTGATCAGTGGCCATTCTCTTAAGCACATCGCCGCTGCGCTTGGGGTGTTGTTTTTATTGTTGGCTTATCGAAGGAAAAATCCGATGTAATACGGAAGGAATAAGGGGTTGAGAGTAGAGTAGGGTGCAATAACCAACGGGCATTGCACCTGTTTTTCAGCAATGGCGTAATGCCCTGCGGTTATTACGCCCTACAGAGTTGAAAATCCAGCCGGTTATTTCTTATCGGTTTTATTACATTCGTCGATAAAGAAGATCCCAAATACCATGCCCCAAACGCTGACCGCGTTGTTCAAACTTAGTCAGTGGTCGCTCTTCAGGACGAGGTACATACAACCCTTCATCAGCTAGATTTTCAAACAAAGGGTGTGCTTCTAAGACTTCCGCCATCTGTTCCGCGTAGTGTTGCCAGTCGGTGGCCATATGAACTTTGCCGCCAGATTGGAGTTTATTGGCGATCTGATCCATAAACTGGCTCTGCACAATGCGTCGCTTCTGGTGCTTTTTTTTGTGCCACGGATCGGGGAAAAAAAGTTGGAAACGATTTAACGAATCGTCTTGTAGCTGATCTTTGAGTACCTCGACGGCATCGTGGTGCATCAGGCGCAAGTTGCTCAGTCCCAGCTCTCCGATGCGTTGCAACAGATGGCCGACTCCTGGGGTGTGAACCTCGATGCCGAGAAAATTGCGCTCTGGTGCCGCAGCGGCCATCTCCGCCAAACTGTTGCCGTTGCCAAAACCGATTTCCAAGGTGACGGGGTTTTTGTTGCCAAACACCGCTTCGAGATTCAGTGATTGTTTTTGGTATTCAATGCCAAAGGTCGGCCAATGGGTCTCCAGCGCATGTTCTTGGCCGTGAGTAAGGCGGCCTTGGCGACGCACAAAGCTGCGAATGGTGCGTTGATAAGGCTGTTGTTTTTGCTCGCTGTCACTCATGGCTTAAAAGAAGGTACCGTCGATGGGCGAGGAGGCGGAGGCGTAGCGT
>JAUZRS010000063.1 GCA_030950195.1 Gammaproteobacteria bacterium
CCAGCCTCCTTATTTTTTAGATTAAACAGAGCCCTGCAAAGGGCAACGAAACACAACGATCTCAGTCGTCGCCGAAAAAGCTAAACAAGCCCGTCACCACACCCACTGCAACCAACGCCGGAGCCGCCACCGTCACCCCAACTACCGTTGCTGCCGCAGCCGTCACCATCCGAGCATTGTTGCCCGCACTCACCGCTTTCGCGCCTCTTTTCACCGTATCACGCATATCATCAGACATTTTTTACCCCATTCATAAACATTAAAATTCATTAAATAAAAACCGTGCCCTGCTTGTCAGTCGCTAAGATACCCCAACGTCAGGCCTTAAAGTGCTTCCGAAAGCTTGCCGGTTATTTCATCCACCTCTGTCAATAAGGGAGAGAACCAATCGCTGCTGTTTAATTTCAAAAAACTCATCTTTTTTGCTCCTCGTTGTTCGATGAGTGAAGTATAGAGATGTTTATGAGACGTATGGATTTGACAAGCTTGCAAAAACACCGCACCGTAGGGCGCATTAACCAAACCCCTTTCGTAGGGGCGCATTCCATATGCGCCCTTTTCACACATCACCACGATAAACGATCAGGGCAGACACAAGGCCCGCCCCTACCGGGCAAATTTCAGGCAAAAAAAAGCCCCGAACAATCGGGGACAATTTTGCTCTCTTTTGTTTCACTCCTTTTTTCTAACCCAAGGTCGCAAACGCACTCAATGAAAACTGCGGCAGCGTCTTGGACTGCAACTCCATCGCACTGATCTCATTCACAATCTCAATCAGCGCATAAAGCGTGGTGTAATCACGAAAATGTCGTTGCTTGATCAATAAGAGATCGTTTTTTTTATCCCAACGCAAGCCGGAGATCAGCCCAGCCGAACGGCTTTTCAACTCTTTAAAGGTTGCTTTTTTCAGCGGCTGTTTCAAATCCAATTCAATCACATGCCGCTTTTTATCGTAGACAATCTCATTCAAATTACGATAAAAACGCTCCACAATGTCCACCGCCTCCTCAGCGGTACGGGCAAACTGAAGAATCTGACGATCCGGCTCCGAAACCGTACCACGGGCAATCATATGATCCAGATCGGCACGCACGGTCTTCCAGACCTCATCATCCCCCACCGCCACCAGCGGATGAATCGGCATTTTTCCGGTCTGAATCAGGCAAAATACCTCCCACAGCTCATCCCGAGTGCCGCCGCCACCCTCCAGATAAAAGAACGCTTTTGAATACGCCACCAAGAAAAATTTACGGATAAAGAAATAGTGGAACTCGGTATTGGTACCGATAAAATCGTTGTGCCCCTCTTCAAAGGGCAAGGTGATTGAGCAGCCCACAGAGAATTTTTCTACCGCTAATCCACGCCGCTTGGCCTCGGCATACGCACCTTGATTGGTACACAACATAATCCCAGAGCTGCCGCCCGTCACCACGCCAAAGCCGTGACGCACACACTCTTTTGCCAGCGCCGTGGCCAGACGACCGCTGTCGGTGGAATTGTCCAACCGAGCGGAACCAAAGACCGTTACTAAAGGTTGTTGTTTAAGGGGGATAAACGCTTCCATCGCGTTCAAATATTCGGCCATGATACGCACCCCACGGGCGGTATCAGACCCACTTCTGTCGATGTACTCTTTTTGATGTTCTCGCATCCTCTTCTCCTGAAAAAATGGCTCCATGAGAGGGGAAAACAGCACCATGATGCTTTTCATTACATCAAAAACAGTCACCCCTTTAACTAGAGATTAGTAGGGAGGTATGACAAAAATAGGACAAGCTAATTCAATTAGGCTCAAAGACTACCAAAAAACCAACAATAGGATCGCGCCTAAAACAAAGCGATAAAGCACAAAAGGAAACAGCCCCATGCGTTGAATCCACTTTAGAAACAGATGGATACAAAGATAGGCGCTCAAGGCCGACAGCACAATCCCCAACCCCAAAGCAAACCAATCCACACTGATATTGGACTCGATTAAATCCAAGGTTTTCAGACCACCAGCAAGCAAAATCACCGGAATAGAGAGTAAAAAGGAGAACCTCGCCGCCGCTTCACGAGTTAAACCCATTAACAGCGCAGCGGTCATGGTGGCACCAGAGCGGGAAGTCCCTGGAATCAGCGCCATCGCCTGCGACAGACCAATAAACAGCACGTCTTTCCAGTTCAATTCATACTCATCGCGCTTCTGTTTCGCCACCGAATCGGCCCACCAAAGCAGCGCACCAAAAAAGATCATTGCCACCGCAATCACCAGCGGTGAACGCAAACTGCCTTCGATAAAATCCTTGCAGAGCAGCCCGATAATCCCCACAGGAATCGTACCCAACAGCACCGCCCACGCCAGCCGTGAATCGGGCGTCGCGCCTTTACCCGTGACCGAGCCAAGCCAATCTCGGCTCATCAGTTTCAACTCGGTACGAAAATAGAACACCACCGCCAGCAAAGTACCCACATGCACCGCCACATCAAAGGCCAGCCCCTGATCTTCCCAGCCGAAAAAGACCGGAGTCAAAATCAAGTGCGCTGAGCTGGAAACGGGTAAAAATTCGGTTAATCCCTGCATCAATGCAAGGGTCACAATCTGTAGCAAATCCATTGGCTATTGTTCCTCTGGTTGTCTATTGCATTAAAAAATCACTAAAAAATCACAAACGACGACTGATGTCGTTGTGGCTAAACCCCTGTAGATGCTGCGTTAATCCCTTCGACAGCCCCATCACTTTAAACCGCTCTCCCATCTCGCTGGGCAGAGTCAAAGTTTTTACCGCTTGGCTCAATTTCAACAGAGCCATTTTATCCAAACCCTGCGCCGCTCTTTCAACCAGTTGATCCAACTGGTTATTGAACAGAAACGTCGCTTGAGTCGCGTAGCCCTCCAGCTCAAACCCCGCCGCTGAGGCCGCCTCAATCACAGCGGTAAACTCAACGGAAGCGGTCACGTCCTGCACCCCAAAACGCTGGTACGGGTCATCGTGTACTCGATGACGGTAAAAACAGCTCAGCGTCCCCGCCGAACGCTCCGGCTGATAAAACTCGCGCCGTGCGTAACCGTAGTCGATCAACAGCAGCGCGCCTTTTTGCAGCGCCGCTGACAACCCGATAAACCAGCCTTCAAGCTGGAGATTCACCTCGGAGCAAAAGCCCTCCGCCAAGGGTGCTTCTAAATCTGCTTGCAGCCGCTCAACGGCCTCTTTCAGCGGCAACGGCGCAGGCCGATGCGCCTCTTTTAACTCGTCCTCTTCCAACACCAGACCCAACTGGCGCACCTCGGCATCGACGATCTTAAACCGCTCCACCGGCATCGCATCCAACACCTCATTGGCGAGCAGCAGACCAACAAACCCATCTGGCCAACGCTGCAACCACACCACCCTATCCAACAGATGCGGCGCTTTTTGCAACAGCGTCTCACGCTGGCGCTGCTGCAATTCGGCACTCAGCTCCAAAATGGCGTAGCGCAGCGGCAAACAGTCGAGCCGTTCCAGCTCCAGCAGCAGATCCGCCGCCATCTTACCGCTGCCCGCGCCCAGCTCCAAAATCTCAGCCTCGCCCAACTCCTGCAACACCGGCTGACACTGACGCGCCAAAGCACGCGCAAACAGCGGTGACAGTTCCGGTGCGGTGACAAAATCCCCCTGCGCACCAAACTTTTCCGCCCCAGCAACGTAGTACCCCAACTCTGGTTCATACAACACGCTTTGCATCACATCAGAAAAAGGTAAAAACGACTGCGCGGTTATGTTTTCTTTTAATCGCGTTTGCAACGCATCGCTGCGCTCCTGTTCCGCTGCCGACAATTCGGGTAACTCACTATCCACAACCGATCTCCCCTAACGCACCCTCAGACTGACAGGCAAGAATTAAAGATACCTTAAGAATCCAAACCACTGATCCGCTCCGCTCTCAGCGCAGCCTCACAACTCAGATTATTGTGAGATAATCGCCGCAACAATCGGAGAAAAACCATGACACACAGCACCTCACTCAACGGCCAAGTGGCGCTCATCAGCGGTGCTGCGCGCCGCATCGGCGCAGCAATCGCCCAAACGCTGCACCACGCGGGCATGAACGTCGTCATTCACTACCGCAGTTCGGTCAAAGACGCAGAGCAGCTAAAACAGACCTTGGAGGCGCAGCGCCCCAATTCGGTTTTACTCTTACAAGCCGATCTGCTGCAAACCGAGACGCTGCCCAAATTGGTCAAAGAGGCCACTCAGAAGTGGGGGCGACTCGATCTGCTGGTCAACAACGCCTCCAGCTTCTACCCCACCGAAGTCGGCCAGATAACCGAAGCGCACTGGGATGATCTCATGGGCAGCAACCTTAAAGCGCCGCTGTTTCTCTCCCAAGCCGCCACCCCTGCGCTGCAAAAACAGGGCGGCAACATCATCAACATCGTTGATATTCACGGCCTGCGCCCGCTCAAAGGCCACCCCCTCTACTGCGCCGCCAAAGCGGGCTTGACCATGTTGACCCAATCGCTGGCCAAAGAACTCGGCCCCGAGATCCGCGTCAACGGCATCGCGCCCGGTTCCATTCTCTGGCCTGAAGGGGAAGCAGAAGTCAGTAACGCCGTGCAACAACAGATCACCGAACAAAGTGCGCTCAAACGCCAAGGCGGCGCTGAAGACATTGCCAACACCGTGCTCTTTTTAGTGCGCGATGGCGGCTACATCAGCGGCCAAATCATTGCTGTGGACGGAGGCCGAATGCTCAGTGAACGTTAAATTAAACAGCGATTAAGCGGTTTTTTTAACAAACTCGGTCAAAATCACAATCTGCTGGCCGTCGATGCGCCCCTCAATCTGCGCGGCGTTGTCTGCCACCAAAGAGATGCCACGTACCGCAGTGCCTCGTTTAGCGGTGAAATTAGCGCCCTTGACCTTCAAATCTTTGATCAACGTAACCGTATCACCGGCACTCAATACAGCGCCGTTGCTGTCTAGGTGTGTCACCTGTTCTTCAGGGCTGTCGCCCTCACCCGTTGCCTGCGCCCAGACCAAGGTCGCTTCATCCAGATAGAGCATCTCCAACAGATCTTGTGGCCAACCTTCAGCCGCCAAACGGCTCAACATGCGCCACGCCAACACCTGTACCGCAGGCACTTGGCTCCACATGCTGTCGTTCAGGCAGCGCCAATGGTTCACATCAACCTGAGCTGTCTTTTCAATCTGCCCCTGACAGGTCTCGCACAGCAAAGCACATTGATCCAAAGAACCGTCCGAAGTGGGTGGCACCTCATAAACGACCAAAGAATCACTGCTAGAACAAAGTTCACATTTAGATTCACTGCGTTGATGCAGTGCTTTTTCACAAGTCATAAAGGGCAACCCCAAATTAAATCGGCGCAGTATAACCAATAATCGAAGCTCACTCTTGCAGAAAAATGGCCGACAGCTAGAGTAACCATTTCGTTCATATTACAAACGTGTAAGCATCATCATGAAAAAACTCAATTTAGCGCAACAATTTTGGCTGCTCGGTGGCCTGTTCAGTGTCGTACTCTGCTCCGCTATGGGCTTTCTTTTTATCACCACCTCGTCTATTAGCCAGCTCAGTTGGCGCACCGCTCATCTCGACATTCCCGCTCTCAATCACGCCCACCTAATCAAACTCAATGTCATTCAAGTCCAGCAGTGGCTGACGGACATCAGTGCCACTCGCGCTCAAGACGGCCTGAATGACGGTTTCAAAATCGCAGCGCAGAGTGCCCAACAATTTCATCAACAAGCCGAGCAACTCAAACAGCTCTACCCACACCACAATGACGATCTAAAACAGATGGAAAAAAGCTTTGATGCCTATTATCAAACAGGAAGAAACATGGCACACGCCTACATCAACGGTGGCCCCGAAGCGGGCAATAAGATTATGAGTGAGTTTGATCGTGTTGCCGAAACACTCAGTGAGCAGGTTGATCTACTGCTCAAAGAAGTCACCACACGCACCCAACAAACCGCAGAAGAGCAAGAATCCGAATTGCGCCATCTACACTTTGCAGTGGCCGCCAGCTTTGTACTGCTCTCCGCCAGCATAATCCTGATTATTATGCTTATTTTACGCGCTTTTGGCGCTTTTCCGATCATTCTAAAACGACTTGAAATGCTCGCTCAAGGCCATTTTTCGAGCGACAAACTGAACATCAAACGCGATGATGAAGTAGGTCAACTCGCGCTCAGCGTTGAGAAAACCAGCCACAATCTACAAACGGTGATCAAACAGATTTCCTGTGCCTCAGATCATGTGGTCAACGCCGCCGATGAACTCTCCAGCAACACCCTTCACACCCGCAATCACATGCAACTGCAACAGAACGACATCGAACATATCGCACACTCCATTCAAATCATGGGCGGTGTGGTACTGGAGATTGCCCAAAACGCCTCTTCAGCAGAAAAATCGGCACAACATGCTAAGGAAGAAGCCAGCAATGGCAAACAGGTGGTCAATATGACCATTGAGGCCATCAACGCCTTGGCCGATGATGTAGAAGCTTCTTCGCAAGTGATCAATAAATTGGATAAAGAGAGCAATAATATTGGCGGTATTTTAGACGTGATTCGTGGCATTGCCGACCAGACCAATCTATTGGCTTTGAATGCAGCCATTGAAGCGGCACGCGCCGGTGAGCACGGTCGTGGCTTTGCAGTGGTGGCAGATGAGGTGCGTGTTTTGGCTCAACGCACTCAAGAATCGACCCAAGAAATTCAACAGATGATCGAACAATTACAATTCAATGCGCGCAACGCGGTACAAGCGATGGAACAGGGACGCAATCGAGCCGAAGAGAGTGTGCAAAAAGCACGTTCCGCCGGACAGCGATTGCACAGAATCACCACAGCAGTCAAAACCATCAGCAATATGATCAGCCAAATTGCCGCAGCCGCAGCTCGCCAAGGCAAAATGGCGCAAGAGGTCGGACATAACATCAGCAATATCCGCAGCAATTCTCACGCTACCTCAGAAGATGCCAAGCAAACCGCGCAGTCCAGTGAAGCCTTGAGAACCTTAGCTCTGCAAATGGAACGTGTGGTCAGTCACTTTCAAACCACACCTCCCAGCCCAACTAAGCTTGTTTAGCTTTTGGAGACGTGACGATGGAACATCGCTTTATGAATGTCACCCAAACTAACCACACCCAATAGGCGCATACCGCCATTTTCTTCTACTGCCACCGGAATACGACGTAAACGGTATTGAACCATTTTAGAGGCCGCACGTAAAATAGGCAGTTTAGGATCAACAAACAGAACACTATTAGACATCAAATCTGAGGTTTTCAGTGAAGCAATATCGCCGTAATTATCCGACAAGGTTTCAAAATCGATGGTCGCCATACCATCCATAACCTCTTCCAGACTCGGAAATAGGTGATGCAACACATCTTTTTCAGCGATAAAACCCACCACATGGCCATCACTGTTCACCACAGGCAAGCCGCTAATACGATAAAGACACATAATGGAAGCAACCTCCATCATGGGTGTTTCAGGTGTCACCGTTCTCACCGAGGTACACATAATGTCTTCAACAAACATTCTCATCTACTCCTAAATAAACAAATCAGCATCACTGGCATGATGCACCAAAGTACTTTTTATCACAAGAGACTGAAGAGAGACTTAGACCACACTCCAGATAAGAGGTAGAAAAAGGTCTACCCCTAACCCTTGCAAGGGGTTTAATGCTCAAAACAGCACTGCAAAGCATCCGTTACCTGTATTCATTACCGATTGTACTCCATGAGAGCGTGACGTTTTAGCGACAAATCGCCCTTCACAGGTACATCTTTTCAACTTCTTGTTTCAATTGAGCCGCCAACTCTTTACTGGATACGACCTTACCTTCAATATCAAAGTTTTCATAAAACTGAGGCAGAGAGAAGCTGCCTTTAACAACACCACCAAAAAAGGGCATTGATTTTAGTATCGCTGACAGGACATTAGCACCGCCACCTTTTCCTGGAGACGTTGCTAAAAGCAGTACCGACTTGTTTTGATAAACCTTGGGATTTATTCTGGAACACCAGTCAAAAATATTTTTATAAGCAGCGCTGTATGAGCCATTGTGCTCGGCAAAAGAAATCATCACCGCATCACACGCTTTAATTTTAGCCAAAAACTGTTTGGCTAATTCTGGCTGGCCAAGTTCAGTCTCCTTATCTTCGCTAAAGATAGGCAATTCATAATCATTAAGGTCTAACACTTCAACGGATGCGTTTTTTAGCAAACTACTTGCATAAGTGACCAATTTTTTATTGATTGATTTAGTGCTGCTGCTTGCAGCAAAAGCGATGATTTTCATTTTATTCCTATTGGTTTTGCTGAAAATAATGGTGACGCGATTGTTGGCTTATTTTTTAATGCGTACCCGCCAGCAAACCTTTGATACTTAGATCCTCAAAAGCAACAGGCTGAAGCCAAAATTTTGCCAACATACGTTCACGTTGAATATAAACTTATAGTTTCAAGGTCTTTATGAACTGGTATAAGCCATAAGCAGTTAGCATAAGAACAATTAACACCGCTGCAATTACCGGCCTATCTTCACCAAGATCAGTGATTCCTTCACGCTTTGCTTTGGCCAGATCTTCCGGATGATAAACCCCTTTACGGCAAAACAAAATTGTAACGAAGAACATCCCAGTAACTGACATAAAAGTATGCAATGTGTATGTAAATGCAATAAGAGAATACTGGTTTTCAATTTGGGTAGCACTCATTCCAAGAATTGCAGAACAGGACATCATCGCTATTGCAAACAAATTTATAGGAGTTTTTGATCTTGTTACTGCCGCCCAGGCTCCATCCATAATACCACTAGCTTTCGTTGTGGAGCCTAATGGACATCCACACTTGATGCACATTGTTGCCTGATCGGATATGTCCTGTCCGCAATCCTCACAATTAGTCATGCTCATTACTTACCTCCTGCTTGTTGCATAACGCCTAAATCAGGGGCTTGCGGGTTGAAACCTTTGAACTCAAATCTACGATATTGCATCCAAGGTATCAAATCAAATCAAATACAAGCCAAAATCCTAAAAACCAAACAAATCTATCTTCAATAGATTCTGAATAACGCTCTGCGCCATCCAATTAATTTAAGAGATAAAAAATCAAAAGGGAATCACCCAAACACAACTCAGCAGCTGTGCTTGGGCAAAATTCAAACAGAAAGAAAAGGCAACTAACCCGTTATGACCCGTTTCAGTTGCGCCCATTTCTCTTTTACCGAAGTGGTGCGAATGGTCTGTAACAACTCAGCCAACTTAAAGCCGTGATGACGTTCATAAGCCACCCCCACTTGCGGCATATCCGCCAAACCCACTTCACGAGCGTGTTCCACAAACCCCTGATTACGCCAGAAAAAAGCACCCGGCATGGTGGTCGGAATCACCAGCACATAAAACAGCGCACGGCCAACAATCGCACTGCTCACGGTCATCAAGGTCAAAGCGGACAGCGTCCACACATTACTTAACCCCCCAAAAGCCATCGACAACGCCAGCACAACGGAAGCGGCCAACAAACCATTTCTAAGCCAATAAGGGTAGCCATACGTTGTTATTTGCTCATAAAACGACGCTGCACCTTCGCTGTGCGCCGCTTTCAAATCACGACCATGAGCGAGCAAACCAACCCCCTCCAGCAGCAAACCCAACACAACACTCAAAGAGAGCAGCGTTGCCAATTCAGAGGTTAAACTGCCTCGCAACAGCGCCACCAGCATCAACAACAGCGCCCCCAAAACCAAACCGGTACCGCTAAAAGTCGTTGCCGTCTGCCAATGATCCCAAAACGGACGCGCTTTGATGCGGTAGAGCTTGTACATAAAGTAGCCCCCCAACACCACACCGGACAAGGCCAACAGAGCCGCGCCTTTTTGCGCCAACACAGCCAGCGGTGAATCAAAAAAGTTAAACAGCGTGTAACCCGCCAAACCCGCAAAAAAGGCCGACACACCGGCAATCTCACGACTGACCGGAGAATGTTTCAAGTTGTAAAAACCACGATAAAACCGATGCGGTTTACCCAAGTGCATATTGAGCTTAAACAGCCCCAGCCCCATCAAGGCAAACAAAACCAACAACGCCGGTAAAAAGGCCGAACTCTCTTTGAAGTCCACAATCGCAGCCAAGCCCAACGGCCCTGCCAACGCCAACAAAACAAACGCGCCCATCACCGCTTGCACGCTGAGGGTAAAGGCAATGTGAGCATTTTCATGCGAACCCAACAGACGTTTCAAATTCCAAGAACGCTTGAAACCGTGTTTCGGATCCAGCTCCGGTTTAAAGAGGCCTGCTTTGTCGTCTTGATGGTATTTCAACGCGGTACTGTCCACCCGTGTCATGTCACGTGGTGGCGTGGCTTTTTGCTCAAAACGGATGTTTGGATGAGTGATCTCAGGATCAGGAAAACCAGGAATAGAAACTTTCGCCTGTTCACGTCCTTCAGGGATGTTTTCGATCACGCCAAAGTCCAATGCCTTACCCAAACAAGCCGAGACACACGCGGGTTTCAAACCTACTTCGAGGCGATCCACACACATGTTGCATTTGCTCACCTGACCTTTAACCGGGTCAAGCTGTGGCGCGTTGTACGGACAAACCCAAGTGCAATAACCACAACCGAAACAGATGTCAGGGTCTTGCAGCACCGCACCGTACTCGGCAAATTTGGTGTACGCCCGCGTTGGACACCCCTTCAAACAGACCGGATCATCACAATGGTTGCAGGCCATTGAAATGTTCATCCGCTGGTAGGCAGGATAGGTCCCCCCCTCCACAAACCCCACCGAACGGAAGGAGATGTGGGCAGGATTGTCATTTTTTTCGCTGCAGGCCGATTCACAGGCGTGACAGGCAATGCAGTTATCCGCATTAAAAAAGAAGCCGTGCTGTTTGTAACGGTTGGGATTCTCACTTACGCTCTCATCGCCATTGATGTTCAGGCTCTGCCCAAAAAGCGCCTCGCCCTCATGAGACTTCTCAATCGGCAAACCGTAACGGTTCTTCTCTTCGCTCGTTGGATCATTGAGCAGCGCATATTCCGGCTCATTTTCTCGTCGTTGAAACATGATTACCTCTTAAAATTTGCGCATTTCCATGCTTAATTTAGCTGCTGCCATCTGATCTTCGATCACTTCAATTCTCACCGCTGACTGTTTATAAGCCGGTTGACGCGAATGAGGGTCTAACAGACCCAAGGTGAGGCGATTGGCACAGTCGTGAAAATGAAACGGCAAAAAGACCATGTTTTTCGGCACCCGCTGAGTCGGTTTGGCCATTACAATGGCATCGGAACGGCGCGAAACCAAACGCAGATACTCCCCTTCTAAAACACCCAACTCATGCGCCAGATCGGAGTTGATTTCGATAAAAGGGATCGGGCTGTATTTGTTGTTTTCGCCAATCTTGCCGGTTTTGGTACGTCCATGCCAATGCTCCACCAAACGCCCCGTATTGAGCCAAATAGGAAACTTCTCATCAGGCACTTCGTTGTTATCAATAAAGGGCAGAGGGATCAGCTTCGCTTTGCCATCGGGATAACGGAAGGTGGTCGGCTCGGTGTAAAGACGCTTACCGCCTTTGGGCGGCACTTCTCCATTTTTCCGCTGCACTTCGGTGTAGGGCCACTGAATGCCACGGTGTTTTTCGATCAGCTCGTGATCCAAACCGGAGATGTCCGCCAACCGCCCCTTGGATAAACCGCCCATCTCCAAAAAGATGTCGGGCGCTTTTTCAGGGAAGGTCACTTTGCCATCAGAGTTAAAACGCTCCGCCATGCGGTTAAAAATCCACAAATCAGGCTGCGCTTCACCAGGTGCTTTGCTGATCGGCTTAACCAAGTTAATCCGCCGTTCGGTGTTGGTCATCACCCCCTCTTTCTCCGCCCATGTACCCGCTGGCAGATAAACGTGAGCGTACTGGGCGCTCTCGGTGTCCTCATAACAGTCCTGCACCGCGCAGAACTCCAACTTCTCCATCGCTTTTCGAATCCGCGAGGTGTTGGGCAAAGAGGACATGGGGTTGGTAGCAATCAACCAGATGCCCTTAATTTGACCCGTTTCCATCGCCTGATAAATATCGGTCTGGAACATGCCGCGTTTTTTCGGGAAAAACTCAGGGTCAATGTTCCAAAATTGAGCAATGTCTGCACGGTCTTGTGGGTTTTCCAACGCCCGATAATTGGGCAGACCCGAACATGAAGACCATTCACGGGTACCCATTGCGTTGCACTGGCCGGTAATCGAAAGACTGGTGCCACCGGGTTTACCGATGTTGCCGGTCAACAACGCCAAGTTGTTGATCCCCACCACCCCATCGGAACCGTGAGTGGATTGGTTGATCCCCATCGTCCAGAACTGCATCGCCGCTCCGGCATTGGCAAACAGACGCGCCACCAAACGAATGCTGTCTTCGTCAATGCCACAAATTTTAGCCGCCGTGGTGGGATCGTATTGGGCCACCTCTTCTCGCAGCGCTTCGATGCCGTTGGTATTGGCTTCGATGTAGGCTTTATCTTCCAACCCTTCATCAAGGATCACGTGCATAAAAGCGTTTTGCAACACCACATCCGTACCGGGAGTGACGGGCAGATGAATGTCGGCATTTTGCGCCAACATGGTGACCCGAGGGTCAATCACGATCAGCGGAAATTTACGTTTTTCCTGTGCCTCTTTCATCCGCCAGTAAATGATCGGATGCTGCTCGGGCAGATTGGAACCCCACGCGATCAGACAATCGGTGTGCTCAAAATCTTCGTAACAGCCCGGCGGGCCATCGGAACCAAACGAACGTTTGTAACCGGAAACCGCCGAAGCCATACACAAGGTGGTATTGCCGTCGTAGTTGTTGGTGCCGATCAGACCCCGGGTTAATTTGCCCAGCGTGTAAAACTCTTCCGTTAGCATTTGACCGGTGGAGATAATCGCAAAAGAATCGCGACCGTACTTCTCTTGAATGCGGACAATTTCATCATGCACCTTATCCAGAGCGGCATCCCAAGTGCTCTCTTGCCACGGCTGATGCCATTGATCACGAATTTTTGGGATCAAACCCCGTCCGGCAGAATCAAACAGCTCATGTTCAACAATGCCTTTCAGGCACAGTTTGCCCCGATTAACGTCGGCATCGGCCACGCCACGAGAAGAGACCGGTTTGCCTTCTGCATTAAGACCCACTTCGATGGAACAGCCGGTGGAACAGTAACCGCACGCGGCGTATTGCCACTCCACCACGCCTTTATCGGCGATCTTAATCGGATTCTTTTTACTCCGTCCAAACAGCATACGACCTCCTACTCTGCCAGTGGTTCTGGGGTCAATTGCAACTGCACCTGACCCGCTGCCACCCGCACCGGAAACAGATTGGCACAGCCTTCGTCCACACCCAGTGCTTTGCCACTGGTGAGATCAATTTTCCAATTGTGCAGTGGGCAGGTGACGGAATTGCCGTGCATGATGCCCTGCGAGAGAGGCCCTTGTTTATGCGGGCAAGCATCTCGAATCGCATAAACCTGATCATCCGAACCACGAAACACGGCAATTTTTAACTCACCGTTGCGTACCACTCGTGAACCCAACAGAGGAATTTGATCCAATGCCACAACGTTAATCCATTTGCTCATGTTACGCCTCCACAACTTCAATGGAACGGAATTCATTCTTTTCTGCGCCTTCAGCACGCGCTTTCCAAGGGTCAATTTGAGACTGTTTCTGTCCCACTTTAAAACGCTCGTGCAGACGTTTGCGTTCCGCTTCGTCTTCCACCACACATTGCTTGATGTGTTCCAGCCCCACTCGCTCCACCCACGGTGCAGTCCGTTCTAAATAGTGCGCCTCTTCACGATAAAGCTGGGTGAAAGCACCACAATATTCCAGCACCTGTTCTTCCGTATCAATCTTGCAGAGCAGATCGGTCATGCGCAGTTTGATCCCGCCGTTGCCACCGACGTGCAGCTCGTAACCGGAATCGACACAGACCACACCAAAATCTTTAATCGTCGCCTCAGCGCAGTTACGCGGGCAACCGGAGACCGCCAGCTTAAACTTATGCGGCATCCACGACCCCCACGTCAGCTCTTCCAGCTTGACCCCAAGGCCGGTGGAGTCTTGAGTACCAAAACGACACCAGGTTTTACCCACACAGGTTTTCACCGTTCGCATCGCTTTACCATACGCATGACCGGAAACAAAACCGGCAGCGGAAAGGTCTTTCCACACCAACGGCAGATCTTCTTTTTTGATCCCCAACATATCAATCCGCTGGCCACCGGTGACTTTCATCTCCGGCACATCAAATTTATCGCAGACATCGGCAATGGTACGCAGATCTTTCGGCGTACAGAGACCGCCAAACATGCGCGGGATCACCGAATAGGTGCCGTCTTTTTGAATGTTGCCGTGAGCGCGTTCGTTGATAAAACGCGATTGAGCGTCATCTTGATACTCTTCAGGCCAGCGAGCCAAAAGATAATAATTCAGTGCAGGACGACAGGCCGCACAACCGTCTGGGGTCTTCCATTCAAAGAAATCAAACACCGCTCGCATGGATTTCAGCTCATGCGTCTTAACCGCCGAAATCACATCATCGTGGCTGTGTTCGGTACAACCACAGACAGGCTTTTTGCTCGGCGCGGCACTGTAACCAGAGCCCACCGTGCTGGCCAGCAGAGATTCCACCAAACCGGTACAAGAACCACAAGAAGCTGAAGCCTTGGTGTGAGCACGCACATCGTCCAAAGTAAACAGACCTTGGGTCTGAATCGCACAGACGATGTCGCCCTTGCTAACGCCGTTGCAACCGCAAATTTCAGCGCTGTCGGACAACATCGCCACCCGCGCTTCATCACCGTGTCCGGCATCACCCAAATCGTGCTGACCAAACATAATGGTGCTGCGGAAATCACTGATGTCGGTGCCTTCACGCAGCAGTTGGAAATACCACGTGCCGTCCATCGTGTCGCCGTACAACACCGCACCTTTGATGCGGTTGTCGCGGATCACCAGTTTTTTGTAGACCCCCTGTGAGGGATCTTGCATCAACAAAACTTCATCGCCTTCGCCTTCATTAAAATCACCAGCAGAAAAGAGATCAATGCCGGTGACTTTCAATTTGGTCGAGGTAACCGAACCTTCATAGAGACCGTAACCCAGCTGCGCCAAGTGATTTGAGCAAACTTTGGCCTGTTCAAACAGAGGGGCTACCAAGCCGTAGCAGTTGCCACGATGCTGTACACATTCACCCACGGCGTAAATTTTAGGGTCATAAGTTTGCATGGTGTCATCCACCACCACCCCACGCTCACAGTAAACACCTGAATTTTGCGCCAATTCAATGTTGGGACGAATGCCCACTGCCATCACCACCAGATCGGCATCAACCTGCGAACCGTCGGCAAACTGCACCGCCGTCACGCGCTCATCACCCAAAATGGCTGCTGTCTGCGCTTCCATCATAAAGGTCATGCCCCGCTCTTCGAGCGAGGTTTTTAACATGGCCGAAGCCGGAGGATCCAACTGACGCTCCATCAAGCTGTCGAGCAGATGCACCACGGTCACATCCATGCCCTGTTTCATCAGGCCATTGGCCGCTTCCAGCCCGAGCAAACCACCCCCAATCACCACTGCTTTTTTATGCTGCTGTGAAGCCGCCAGCATGGTGTCAACATCGGCAATGTCTCGAAAACCCAACACACCTTGTTTATCAATGCCCGGCATAGGAATCATAAACGGGTTGGAGCCAGTGGCCAAAATCACGCGGTCGTAATCGGCGGTGGTGCCATCGGCACACACCACTCGTTGTTGCACACGGTCAATTTCAGTGACCAGCTTGCCCGTATGCAGAGTGATGTTGTTTTCCGCGTACCATTCAGGCGTATTCAAAATAATATCGTCGATGGTCTGTTCACTGGCCAGCACAGGCGAGAGCATAATACGATTGTAATTACCGTATGGCTCCGAGCCAAAGACGGTGATTTCATATTTTTCTGGCTCTAACTTCAGCAGCTCTTCAATGGCGCGCATACCTGCCATGCCGTTACCCACCAGCACCAAACGTTGTTTCATTTTTTTGACCTCAGAAAATGCCCACTTAAGGGGCTTTAAAGATTAACTTGAAGACAAAAAAGCAATATATATGCCATTAAAAACAGAAGACAACATATTAATATAAATAATTGATTATTAATAATTTTTTAAAAAAAATATAACTACAACAACCTAAATAGACACCTACCTGACATAAAAAGGTGCTAAGAATAGGACAAACGCACCAATTTGGTGCCATCAAAAAAACCACAAAGACAAAACAGCTCCACCGCAATTGCGGTATGCGCGTTAACAGAAAAGCTGCTCTAATCAACAAACAAGAATAAAAATAAATGACTACACTTACGACTACACTTACCTTTAATCAGGAATTTAATTACATAATAGGCAAGGAAAAACCATGATGCTCAAAAAACTCGTTTATATCCCGCTGTCGATTTTTCTCTTCAGCCTCAGTACTCTGGCCAACGCCACCCTCGACAAACAACAGATTGATGGCAGCTACCACAGCGCCGTTGCCGAACGCGGTGCAAGAGGCCCCACCCGCAGCAAGTTAATCCAGTTGGCCAAACTGGGCAATAAAACCGTCATCGCCACCGCTGCCTGTCAAAAAGGCTGTACTCCAGCAATCTACAGCCACCTTGCCGAAGAGAGCAAAACCCTAGGCCATGAGATTTTTTTCAACGCAGCGGGTCTCTATCTGATTCAACTGGAGAGCAAAGATTTTCTGGTGGTGCAAGCCGATGGCATCTTGGGCAAAAAAGCCTGGCAAAAAATTGGGTTTGCCAATCTCTACAGCAAAGATCAAACAAGCGCCGATCAAGCAGCCAAGGCCAAGGGTTTGGAAAGCTACAAACAGCTCGCTTTAGATCTCTCTAGCAAAATCATGAATCAAGAGGTGGTTCAGATGGCACACGGCAGTGGTGAGTATCACTTTGCTGTGCCACGCAAACACGCAGGTAAGTCCTACACTCAACGCCCCATTGAGTTTATCGAGTCACCCAAAAAACGCATTGAGATCGCGGAGTGTCCTAAATGTGGCAAAGACGCTTACGACTACCGCCCCGATGAGAGCGCCATTATTGGCGTTCCGGTCTACCGTGAGACAGCAGGCAATCGTAGAAATTATCTGTTTGACAGCAGTGATGGCATTCTGGTTTGGGCGCGCTACACAAATAATGAAGGTCTGGGAAAAAGCCTCTGGGGGGAACACGACCACTACAATGTCTTTGCCAAAGACAAAAACTACATCCGCCAATTGATCAGCCAAAAAGAGAAACAAGCGGCAGTAGATGCGATGCTAACCGACTACAGCCAGCAGGTTAAAACCGTTTTTGATCAACGTCGTAAAGCAGCCACTGAGAAAAAAATCGCCAATCAAGAGTTGCCCAAACAGGGGCTGAAAGACAGCAGTTTAGAAACAGAGGCCTTGGCGGCAGCGCAGCGCTGGGCGGATTCCTACCACTGGAAAGAGACCTTAACGAAAGCCTATTTCACCGGCAGCAGTTGGAGCATGAAACGCAATGTGCTCAGCGGTATTCTTACTGGTCGCGCCATTGCTGGTGTGGTGGTGATGCAGCGTCCTGATGGCGTGTGCAGTTTTCACTACGTCACCTTCGGCCAGCAGTACAACGGCACTGAGTATGTCAATACACACATGATCGGGCTGACTCCTGGTCAGTATAAATTGGTGTGCAATAAGACTTAGCAAATATAAAAACCACCCAGGAGATATCGCGCTACTCACAATTTTCCTACGCAAAAGAAAAAGGGATTTAGGGTCGGCGCACTGCCCTTTGGTAACATCAATTGGGAAGATAGCAAAGCAGGATTAAATACCCTGCTGGAATATTTGAAGACGTTATAGGTTAAGAGAAGCGGAATTATGACCGCCAAGCGTAAATCTCTAAAGTAGCGGGGTCACACTGACAACAACCACCGCCACATGCCGTACCAGCGGGCAGTTTTTCTACTTTTCCCTTGCTTTGCCAACGTTGTAACATACCCCGAATCGCATCGGGATCCGCATTAAAATGCAAGGCAATGTCCCGTAACGCAACCTTAGAATGGCTCTGAAGATAGGTTCTCAATTCACTCAAAATCACAATTTTTCTCCTAAGCTACAACCACTTTATTCTGTTGACGATCGGCGTAATAACGCAAACTCAAAAAGACCCCCGCAATCAACGCTAACATCGCCGTCACCCACCACAAAGAGCTCGCTGGATGCTGCGGCAAGGTGGCCAATTGATAAAACAGAGTGGCACTAACGTAGGCCAACAGAGTGCTCCAAGAGACCGCAAACAGCGTCCAAAGGGCGTTGGTCTCACGCATAATCGCCGAAGTCGCCGCCACGCAGGGGAAATACATCAGGATAAAGATCAAGTAAGCAAAAGCACCAATAGCACCGTCAAAGCGGCTCGCCATCGCACCAAAGGTGGCCATATCCACATCCTGTTCCGCTGCCGCTACGGCTTGATCTTCTTTCACCAGCGCCAAACCGAGCGGGTCGGTCAGCAGTTGGGTCAACGAGGAAAAATTTTCCGGTACCGTTGCCAATGCAGATCCAATTCCGCCCCAAAAATCAAATGCCTCAGGCTCGGCGGCCATTTCGGCAGGCTCACTGCCCATCTGTGAATAGAGCGCATTCAACGAACCTACTACCACTTCTTTGGCCATCACACCGGTAAAAATGCCCACGGTGGCAGGCCAGTTATCTTCGTGAATACCAAAGGGTTCAAACACCGGCGTGACCGCTCGACTCATGGCACTCAAGACCGAGTGTTCACTGTCTTGATTGCCAAAAGAACCGTCTGTGCCGATGGAGTTCAGAAAGTTAATCAACAACACCATCAAGACAATCAACTTACCCGCATCGCGCAAAAAGCCGTGCAGCCGATGCCATGTGCGCATCAAAATGCCCTTCACCGTCGGTAGATGGTAACTGGGCAGCTCAATAATCAGCGGCTCCGATTCACCGGGCAACAGGGTGTATTTCAACAGCACGGCGGTCAAAATGGCCGCTGCAATGCCGATTAAATAGAGCAGTAAAACAATCACTTGACCGCCATCGGCAAAAAATGCCGCCGCAAACAGGGCGTAGACCGACAAACGTGCACCACAAGACATAAACGGACTCATCATCACCGTCATCACCCGCTCACGAGGATCTTCCAGCGTACGGGCGCTCATAATCGCCGGAACATTGCAGCCAAAGCCGACGATCAAGGGCACAAAGGCTTTACCTGGCAGACCCAAGCGCCCCATAAAACGATCCATAATAAAGGCCACCCGCGACATGTAGCCGGAGTCTTCTAAAAAGGCCAGTGCCAGATAGAGAAAACCGATGATGGGGATAAAGGTCGCCACCACTTGAATGCCACCACCAACGCCGTCGGCCAACAGCACCCGTAACCAATCGGGGCTGCCCATCGCACTTAACAGCGTGCCAAAACCATCAACAAAAATGGTCTGCGCCAGTTGATCAAACACGTCAATAAATGCCCCACCAATGTTGATGGTGAAGGTGAACATCAAGTACATAACAAAAATAAACAGCGGCACCGACAAATAACGGTTTAAAACCCACGAATCAATACGATCCGAAACCAGACTCTTCACTTCGCCCTGCTGTTGAGTAACGATGCCGGTCAGATGATGCGCTAAGCTGTAGCGGGCATCGGCGATCAAAATGTCCAAATCTTCTGCTGAAGCGGTTTCGATTCCGGCCACTTCCTGCTGGGCAAAATGGACAATATCCGCAGGAATGCCGTCATCAACATTCAAATCACCGCTCAAGACACTGACGGCCAAATAACGATAACAGACCGGAAAACGGATCTCTGCCTGCTGCAACTGAGCGCAGATCTGATCCAACACACCGCTCATGGGCTGATGATAATCCACCTCCAGCGTCGGCTGCTTACTCACCTTTAAGGCGTTAAGCAAACCTGTTTTTAAAGGCTCAACGCCCTCATCGCGGCTCGCCACCAGCGGAATCACCGGACAACCCAACAGGTTTTCCAGCGCCGCCAGATCAATTTTACGGCCTCGATCTTCGGCCACATCCATCATGTTCAGCGCCACCACCATCGGCAACCCCAATTCCAGCAGTTGGGTGGTCAGATAGAGGTGGCGCTCCAGATTGGAAGCATCTAAAACATTGAGAATCAGGTCGGCGTTGCCCGCCATAAGATAATTGCGTGAAACCGTGACATCGGTGGAGTT
>JAUZRS010000064.1 GCA_030950195.1 Gammaproteobacteria bacterium
AACGGTCACCGTCATCGGCGACGGCACAGCACAAGCGGCGACTCTGACCGCTGCGGACTTGATCACACTCGGCGATGGCACCATCACCGTTGATGCGACCAATATTGATGCCGCAGGCAATGTTTCAGCAGCAGCCACCCAAAGCAGCTTTGTTTTGGATACCATTGCACCTAACGTGCCTACGGTAACGGTGCTGCCGGGTGCGGACATTTCCACCTCCGCCGAAGCCCAAGCGGGTTCCGTCGAAGTACTGGCCGCCACAGGCGATGTGGTTGACATCACCTTCACGGACATCAACAACGTTCAGGTGGTCAAACAGATCACTGGTAACGCCACAGGTACACCACAGGTGATCGCTCTGACCGCTGCCGAATTGGGCGGATTAGCCGACGGTACCATTACCGTCAACTCAACCACCACGGATCTGGCCGGTAATGTCTCCAGCGCGAGCAACAGCTTTATCCTCAGCACCGTGGCTCCCACCGCACCGGTTATCACTTTGGTTGCAGGGGCTGATTTCGCCACCGCCGCTGAAGCAAGCGCCGGTGCAATCACAGTCTCACCCATCACAGGTGAAACCACCGATGTGGTCTTTAGCAACGGTGTTAACAGCGTCACCGTCAGCATCATCGGCGATGGCACAGCACAAGCGGTGACACTCACCGCTGCCGAGCAAGCTCTGTTGGCCGATGGCACCATTACCGTTGATGCCACCAGCACCAACGCAGCCGGTACGGTCTCCGCTGCTGCAACTCAAAGCAGCTTTGTTTTGGATACGGTGGCTCCCAATGCACCGACTCTGACCGTTGCTGCGGGTGCCACCATCGCTACCGCTGCTGAAGCAACGGCTGGCGCAGTCACCGTCGCACCGCTCACCGGTGAAAGCACCGATGTGGTCTTTACCGGCACCGCTGGCAGCGTCACCGTTACCATTACCGGTGACGGCACAGCTCAAGCGGTCGTACTCAGTGCGGCGGATCAAGCCACACTGGGTGACGGCATCATTACCGTCGATGCCACCACCAGCGACCAAGCGGGTAACGTCTCTGTTGCAGCCGCCCAAGCCAGCTTTACCTTGGATACGGCAGCGCCTGCGGCACCGACTCTGACTCTGGTTGCCGGTGCTGACTTTGCTACCGCTGCTGAAGCCTCAGCAGGAGCGGCCGAGCTGACCGCTACTCTGGGCGAAGTGGTCACGGTGACCTTCACCGGTGCTCTTGGTGCGGTGACACAAACCATCACCGCCACTGGCACAGCACAAGCGCTGACGCTCACGGCAGCAGAACTACTTATCCTTGGTGATGGCGCGGTCAGTGTTGACGCCAGCATTACTGATATTGCAGGCAACGTCTCCAGCGCAGCCACCAGCTTCCTCTTGGATACGGTGATTGCAACCACTCCGGTCTTCACCGTGGTCGCTGGAGCTGATCTTGCCACCGCTGCCGAAGCCTCTGCCGGAGCCATCAGCATTGCTCCAGCTGCGGGTGAAAGCACCGATGTGGTCTTCAGCAACGCTGTCAACGGCACCAGTGTCACCGTCACCGTGGTCGGTGATGGCACTGCGCAAGCGGTCGCTCTGACCGCTGCGGATCTGGTCACTCTGGGTGATGGCACCATCAGCGTCGATGCAGTAAGCACCGACACCGCAGGCAATGTTTCCGCAGCCGCCGTTCAAAGCAGCTTTGTCTTGGATACCGTTGGACCTGTCGCTCCCACCGTTGCGGTCACACCCGCCGGTAGCATTGCAACGGCTGTTGAAGCCGCCGCAGGCGCTATCGAAGTCAGCGCCGCAGTCGGTGAAGTAACCAGCGTGGTCTTTACCGGCACACTGGGCAGCGTCACCATCTCTGTCACCGGTACCGGCGCACCGCAAGCGGTCGCTCTGACAGCGGCTCAAATGGCGACCCTGGGGGACGGCGCAGTGACTGTCGATGCCAGTAACAGCGATCTGGCAGGCAATCTGGCCACCAGCAGCTCCAGCTTTACTCTGGACACACTGGCGGCAGCAACACCGATCCTAACCATCACCGATGCTAATGCCACCTCAGCGGTTGCCGCTGGGACGGTCAGCATTGCGCCAGCGGTGGGTGAAACCACCACGGTGATTTTCACCAACGGCTCTAATGCGGTCAACACCACGGTGATTAAAATCATCATCGGCACCGGTGCTGCACAAACGGTCACTTTGACCGCAGCGGATCTCACCACTTTGGGCGAAGGCACCATCTTCCTCAATGCCTTAAGCACCGATCTGGCGGGCAACGTCAGTACTCAAGCTACCAGCAACTTCATCATTGATGATACCGCGCCATCGGTTACCGCCGTCACCCCAGCGGACAACGCCATCGGGGTACTGGCCACCGATAACATCGTCATCACTCTGTCGGAAAATGCTCAAGCTGGTACAGGTACCTTTAGCATCAACAACGGCGCAGGCGATGTGCGCACCATTGATGTTAACGATGCCACTCAGGTCACCGTCACCGGTAACACCGTAACCATCAACCCCACTGGTGATTTAGTCGGCGGCAGCAACTACGCTGTCACCTACGCTGCGGGAGTCTTGACCGATCTTGCCGGTAACGGACTGGCGGCACAAATCAACCCCATCGCTCAGAACTTCACCACCGCTGCAACACCAGTTGATCCAACAGTAGTGGTGTTTGATCTGGTGGGGGGTACCAGCTCTGCTCATTCAGGCCGGGTGTTTGATGCCAACATCTCCTACACCATTCATGTCATTGTTGACCCCGCTAATGGCGCTCTTAATACAGCACCCGCAGTGGGAGCAGTGGGTACCTTCGGTACTTGGGCCGGTGCAGGCAACTTGGGTGCCGATGACAGCATTGTCTTCCACACCAGCACAGGTACCCTTACTGGCGCTCTGGGTAATACGGCAACAGTGGCTCAACCCACAGCAGTTGCTTCTTCACTGCCTAATGCCAGCTACGCTTGGACCGGTGCAACCGTCAACGCCGTAGCAGCGGGCATTACCGAGCTGGGTCTCTTCACCCGCAACACCGCAGCAGCAGGATCAAGCGCCAACCTCTGGAATGGCACTTGGGCGGCTCTCGGTGACGGTGCTGACTTGGGTGGCATTGTACAAGCCACCCCAGTTGGCCTGTTGACCAGCCAAGGTTTGGCGTAACACCGGCAGCCATGCCATAAACGACGGCAAGGGGCTTTGCTCTTTGCCCTCACTTTTTCCTTAACTGCCGCTGTTGGGATGCTCTTTGTGAGTATCTCAACTGCGGTTTTTTTATTTACATCTCTAAAAAAAGTCTTCTACTCACTCACAAAACCCCTCTTTTTGTGATGCGCTTCACTCTTCAAAAGTTTAAAAACCCGTTATCTCTGTTCGTCGGTTTTTTTTGGGTAGCAAGCCTTAACATAAGCCTAAGTCATTGACATTAAGCAAAATTTAGATCACTAAAACATCATTACTACAAGGAATTAGTATGAACAATCTGGCCTTCCTAAGAGAACTGTACGCTCAACAGCAGTATCTTCCCCTCAAAAAAGCCTGTCTTGCAGAAAAAAAAGATCAATACGCTGTACAGATTTTATTGATCTTGGCCTCGATCAACTTGAATCAACTGGACGGCATGGAAGCCCTCTTCAATCAGCTGCTAGAACACGAAGATCAATTGGATCACGACGCGCTCTGCGATCTGGCTGCTGTTTTTATTCTGCACTCACAGGCCGAACAAGCCACTCAACGTTTGGCGCGCCTTGTTAAAGAAGATCCTCAGCACAGTCTGGCTTTGGCTCGTTTAGGCCTGTGTCATTTGATGACCCAACGGCTCTCAGAAGCCGCAGATTGTTTTGCCCACTCCGCCACTCTTGATCCCAGCCGCATCGCCGTCTGGAGCAATTTGGCCGATGTCCACTGTCAACTGACCCAATATGATCACGCGCAAAATGCCCTCGATCAAGGCCGCACTGCGCTGGAACAACAACAAGACGAACTCTCCGAGTTTTTTAATCAACAACATCGCCAACGCCTGCGTATCCTGCAACTGCAACTCTGGATCGAAACCGATCAACACGCGGAAGCAGAACATTGGTTTGAGCTGGTCGATGCACAAGACGATGAAGATCAGAGCGTACTCTGGCGCGGTAATTATGCCAATATGTTGGCCGAACGTGATCACCATGAAGAAGCCGCAGAAGTTCTGCGCGAAGGCTTAAAACCTTATCCTCACAACAGCATTTTATTAATGCAGCTCTCTGAACTGGCGCAACTGCAAGGTCGCTCTAACATGGCGATTAAAACCCTTGAACGGGTGATTAAACAGGATAAAGAAAATCCTCTGCCGTGGATAAAATTGTCAGCTGCCTGCCTGCATCAACAGACGAAACGAGCACGCACCACAGCTGAAAAAGCAGTCAAACTAGCGGCCACATTAAAAATCAACACCGAATACAACCAGAAAAAAATCGCAGCGCTGCGTCTGCAAGCACAGCACGCATTGGCTCAAGTGGAGAGCCAAGAGCAAAACTTTGATCTCGCCGAACAACTGTTTCGCAAAATATTGGAACTTGATCCCAAATTCACCCCAGCTCTGCAAAGCCTCGGCCAGCAGCAAATGCAACGCGGTAACATTGATGATGCTATTTCTCTGTTTGAAAAGTTAAAAAGCCTAGATCCTGTTAAAGGCCACTCCGCTTTAATCAGCGCACGCCATTTTCCCGACGACGAAACAACCTTAGAGCAGCTCAATCAAGCCGCCCACACACCCAGCATGGAAGGCTCTGCGCGCACCAGTTTATTGTTTCAATTGGCTTCAGCGTGGGAAAAACGCCAACAATACGACAAAGCGTTTGCCTTTGCCCAAGAGGCCAATGACCTCAGCCAACGGTTTATAACATACGATGCCAAAGAGCACCGCAACCGCTGCGCGCGCATTCGCCATGCCTTCAGTAAGAGCCTCTATGACGTACGTCGTGATTGTGGTGTGGATTCCAGCGTACCGGTGTACGTTCTTGGTATGCCTCGCTCCGGCACCACCTTGGTAGAACAAATTTTGGCCGGTCACAGCGAGATTGCCGGAGCCGGTGAGTTGGGTCTGATTCCTGCTGTGGTGCAAGGCTTAAACCGTTGGGAGCGACACGTCGGCTCAGGCCGCAGTTTTCCTGATTGTGTCGATGACCTGAACCCCTACATCAGCTCAGGCATTGCCGACAACGTGCTCAAAGAGCTGCAAGAGTACGACCCCAAGGCCAAACACGTCATTGATAAATTACCGCATAATTTTGAAAACATTGGTTTGATTAAATTCCTCTTTCCCAAGGCCAAAATAATCTCAGTACGCCGTGATCCACGGGACATTGCTATTTCCAACTTTTTCACCGACTACCAAGCCAAACACGGCGGCATGGGTTTCGCCTACGACCTTACCCACATCGGCGAACAGTTGGCCGATCACAACCTGCTGATGCAGCATTGGCATCAACTTTTTCCAGGTGAAATATTGGAAATCAATTACGAAGATGTGGTCAATGATACCGAGGGCAGTGCGCGTAAAATGTTGGACTACATCGGCGTTGATTGGCAACCACAAGTGGTCGCCTTTAACGAACTGGATCGGCCGGTGAAAACCGCCAGCGTCTGGCAAGTACGTCAACCCATTTATAAAACCTCCACCGCCAAGTGGAAACGCTATCAAGAAAATTTGAGCGCGTTGACCGCTGGCACCAATGCCCGTATTGAATTCGACCCGATCAGCGACATGCTCAGCTTGCCAGAACCGGCCTTTTTGCAAGACGGTTTTGCCCTCTATAAAAAACAGGATCTGGATGGAGCAGAGTATCTATTTAAAAAAATGCTGCACCACAACCCCAACCACGCCGCCTGCAACTACATGGTCGGGGAGATTTATCTGCGCAAAAACAACCTCGACGATGGCGTTAAGTTGATTGAAAAAGCATTAAAACACGCCCCCTGGAAACGGGAGTGGAGCACCAATTTGCTCAAAGCCTACAACATGAGCAAACAACATGAAAAAGCAGCGGCGTTAACAAAGCGCTATCGGCTGGATAAAAAACAACCTAAAAACAATAACGACGAAACTCATCACTGGCAAGAAATGCAAATCGAGCCAATAAGTGCCGTCAACCAACCCTAAAAACGAGAAGAGAAAATGAAGAACAACGGCTGGCTTAGCATTGTCATGGTGCTGCTACTCAGCAACACCCCGTTTGCCCATGCGACCGAAAGTGGCTTACTGGCCGCCCTGCGCTCGACGATCAAATGGCACCCTGCCATGCGCGGTAAACAGGCTGAAGTGAACGCTAAAGGCTATGCCATAGACAGTGCTAAAGCACAGCGTTATCCCTCTTTTAGCGCACAAGTAGGACAAAGGGATGAAGAGCAGGTTGCCATTGTCTCCCTACGTCAACCTTTATGGAGTTTTGGCCGCATTGATAATGGCATTGCTTACGCCACAGCCGATAAACAGGTCGGCGATGCCGATTTTTTAAGAGTAAAACGTAAATTATTGGAAGATACAGCAACAGCCTATGCAGCCATTTTAGGCATTCACCGACGTTTGCTCATAGCATTAGACAATGTTGAAAAACACAAACAACTTTACCAACAGATCAAACGCCGTCACCAAGGGAAACTCGCTTCAAAAACAGATGTGTTATTGGTCGAAGTTCGTTTACGTCAAGCCCGCACCCAAGTGTTGCGTACCCGAGGCGAACTGCACGTCGCCAAAAATGAGTTACAAGCATTGACCCAAACAGACATTGATGCCACTGCCGAAGTGTCCAGTGAATTTACTCAACTGCCCAGCAGCGAACGGCTGGCAACCATGGCAATCCAAAACGAAGCCAGTATCAAACATAAAAAACAGCTCATTACTTTAGCCTCCAGTAACGTGGATCGGATCTTTAGCTCTGCCATGCCAACGCTCTATCTGCAAGCAGAGCAAAACCTCAACGCTCCTGGTTACGCCTCAGGAACGCACTACAGCGTGATGCTCGATGGCACACTGGATGGTTTTGGCTTTTCCACTTTTGGTCGCTCTCGGGCTGCCAAAGCAAAGCTGGACGCTGCCAAACAAGATCTGTACGCGACCCGCAATGACATTCGACGCAAGATCAAAACTTTACTCGATAACCGCCAAATGCAACAGACCCTCATCAGAGGATTACAACAAGCGGTGGATGATTTACAAACCACAATGGACTCTTACAGTCGTCAATACGGCGCTGGCTTTAAAGCGTGGTTAGAGGTTCTCAATCTACAGCGCGAATTAACTGATCAACGAATACAACAGACCCAAGCGTATAATGAGTGGTTAATCAACACCTTAAAAATTCGTATTCTAACAGGGATGTTAGATCCATTACTGAAGGAAAAAGGCCGTAATAATGGATGACAAAACGCACGACAGAGCCTCGAAAAAAAGGACAAAACCAACCACCCTACCCACGCTTTTTTTACAGCAGTTGCTGATTCGGCATAAGGTGCCTTTCAACGCAGAAAAACTGGAGGCCGCTTGCCAAAAAATCAATAACGACCATGCAAAAACAGCCCTGATAAAAAAAATTCAGTTGATTTTATCTGAGGCAAACATTAAAGGCGTTCGCCCTGCACAGCTGTTGTGGCGACGTTTTGATCAGAGACGTTTACCCGCATTGGTGTTCTGCAATAAAACTTGGTATGCGGTGACGAGAGCAGAGACAGAAGCTGGCGAGGCGGTTTTTCTCGATGCTGAAAACAATAAAAAAGAACTCACCGATGAAATGTTACAAGATGCGCTGGTAGTCTGGCTGCAAGTACGTCAACGCGCAGAAAAACCGGCTTTTTTAAGTTTGAAGGGCAACATTGCTGCGCGCATTATTTGGCAAGAACTGCTCACAGACAAAGCTTGGTTAATCAATATCGCCATCGCCACGGTAATGATCAATGCCTTGGCCATTGGCACCTCTATCTTTGCCATGCAGGTCTATGATCGTGTCGTGCCGACCTTGGCTTACGCCACCCTCACCACTTTGACTGCGGGCATGATGATCATTGTCTTAATTGATTGGTTTTTAAAAACCATTCGAGCCAAAATTTTAGACAGCGTCTCTTGTGCCGTGGATAAACGAGTTTCGCAAAAAGTATTCGATCATCTTCTGCACATTCAGCTTGATTTGCAACCTCGAAGTCTGGGCAGTTTGGCCGCTCAAGTGGGCAGTTTGGACTCGGTGCGGCAGTTCTTCTCATCCAGTATTATTTTCACTCTGATTGACCTGCCTTTTGCCCTTATGTTTATCGCCTTTATTATGATGATCGGTGATGCCGTTGGCTGGGTGTATGTCTTATTATTGCCCGTGGCATTACTGCTGGGAATAATCACCCAAATACGCCTGAAAAAACTGCTGCACAACCAGATGATTCGCTCCAATGAACGCCAAGGTTTATTGGTGGATTGCATTCGTGGCGCAGAATCCATTCGCGCCAATAACGCCACCTGGCGTTTTTCTGAAGAGTGGCGTTCCATCAGCAGCTCCATTGCCCGTTATAATCTGCAACAAAAAGCGGTTAGCGGCATCTCCTCTGTCACCACCAGCAGCCTCTCCACCATTGCTTATGTCTCTGCGGTGGTGGTTGGCGTAGGTCAAATTGAGCAAGGCAACATCACCATGGGGGCGCTGATTGCGTGCAGTATTTTGGGTGGTCGTGTCATTGCACCCATTTCTGCCAGCGTGCAACACTTGGCACAGTGGCAACAGGTCTCTGAAGCCTTACAGATGGTCAATCAACTGTTTCAATTGGACGGTGAACGGCGCAATAAACAGGATCTATTGCTGCTCGATGATCGTCCACAAACTCTGGAGTTGTCAAAGGTGCGTTTCGCCTATCCCGACAGCCCCATTAAACAGGTCAATATTGAAAAACTCAGCTTTAAACCCGGTGATCGTGTCTTGCTGATGGGCAAAGTGGGCTGTGGTAAATCCACACTGTTAAAAGTGCTCTCTGGACTTTATCGTCCCTCGGAAGGCCGAGTACGCTTAGGCAATGCGGATCTTTGGGAAGTGGATCCACAAATTGTCGCCACACATTTGGGCTATTTACCACAAACGGTGCATCTGTTTAAAGGCACTCTGCGCAGTAATTTAAGCCTTTCTGGTGCGGTTGGTGATGCACGTCTGTTGCGCATATCTCGTTATCTTGGCATTGATACCATTGCCGCCAACAGTCCTCTGGGGATGGATTTAGAAATCAGTGAAGGCGGCGAAGGCCTCTCCGGTGGCCAACGTCAATTGGTTGCGATGGCTCGCCTGTTAATTGCCCGCCCTAGAATTTGGCTGCTGGATGAACCCACCGCTTCGCTGGATAAAAAGAGTGAAAAACGCCTCTGGCAAGTACTGAAGAAATCCGTACGCCCCGAAGACATTGTCATTGTCTCCACCCATCGACCAATGAGTGCCGATAACTTTGCCAACCGCATTATCGTCATGGATCAAGGCGAGGTGAGCAAAGACGGCAAACCTGAAAAAGTATTGCCACAACTGTTAAGCCAAAATGCAAAAAAACCTCTTAAACCGGTTGTAACACATCTGAATCAGCGAGGAAAAGTCGATGTTATTTAAACAAGCGGGTGAACAAGACGTCTCGCCAAAAATACAGCGTTTGGAAAGTTATCACTTACAACACTCCAGCTATGTTTTGTGGTTTATTTTAATCGGTTTGACGAGTTTTATCGTCAGTGCAAATTATCTGCGCATTGATGAAGTGGCCAAGGCCAGTGGCGAAGTCATTGCTAGCAGTCGTGTACAGGTCATTCAAGCCGTTGATGGTGGGGTTTTATCGGAATTGAATGTCTGGGAAGGTGACCGTGTTAAAGCCGGTCAAATATTGGCTAAACTGGATCAAACCCGCGCTCAAGCAGCGGTGTCCGAGGTGGAAGCACGTCTGTTTGCCCTACGATCAAAAGCAATCCGGTTGCGCGCCGAAGTCACTGGAGCCAGATCACTGGATTTTCCAGTGGAGTTTGAAAAAAATTCTTCCGATACCGTGAAGGTTGAAAAAGCCCTGTTTCAGCAACGTCGATACGGTCTCAGGCAAGACCTTTCCACCCTCAGAACAGCGGTCTCTTTGGCTAAAGAACACCTCAGTTTGGTAAAAGAATTATTGCAAACCGGTGATGTCAGTCGCTCCGAGCATTTAACCTCAAAACGCAATCTCAACGAGGCCAACGCCAAATTAATCAACCGTAAAAACCGTTTTTTGGAAGAGGTTCAAACCGAACTGACCACCGTTGAAGACGAACTCTCGCAAAATGAGCAGATTCTCAAACAACGTCAAGAACAACTGGACAGCTGTCTGTTTATTGCCCAAGTACCTGGCATTGTGAAAAACATCCGCATGACCACCGTGGGTGGGGTGTTGCGTGCCGGTGAAGAGATGATGCAAATTATTCCAGTGGACGATAAATTAATTATCGAAGCCAAGGTCAGCCCATCAGACATCGCTCAAGTGCATAAAGGTTTGGAAAGCAACATTCGTTTTGATCCCTTCGACTACACCATTCATGGCGGTGTAAAAGGCAAAGTGATTTACGTCAGTGCAGATACCCTTAAAGAAGAAACGGCTAAAGGGACGGAAATTTATTATCGAGTTCACATCGTACCCGACAGCAATCCCGTCACCACCACCACCGGCAAAGTTTTGGAAGTGCTGCCGGGCATGACCACGCAAGTAGACATTCGTACCGGAGATCGCACCCTGATGAATTTCTTGCTGAAACCGTTGCGTAAGACGTTATCGGAGTCGTTTGGCGAGCGGTAAAATTAGCCCGCTTTTAAAGTCCTATCGCAGCGCACAGAAATCCGCTGCGGTTTTTTACCCTGTTGCAATTTCAAAGCCGTTAACTCACCCCCCCAAACACAGCCCGTATCCGTCGG
>JAUZRS010000065.1 GCA_030950195.1 Gammaproteobacteria bacterium
GTAAAGGTGGGTGTCCAGTTAACGCCGTCGGCGCTGTATTCAATCAAAGCACCGGCTTCGGTGCCGGTGACGTTGAGAGTGCCGTCGTTGCTGATGCCGTCGCCGATTGCACCAGAATCGACACTTAAAGCGACGCTGGGAGCGATGGGTGCAGCGGTATCAAGGGTGAAGGTCAACGGAGCAGAAGCGAGACTGACGTTACCCGAGGTATCGGTTTGACGCACTTGAACGCTGTTTAGACCTTCAACGGCGGTGAAAGCCGCCGTCCAAGTGTTGCCGCCGTCGATGCTGTATTCCACTGTGGCGGTGGGATCAGCGAGCACATTGAGGGCACCGTCGTTGGTGATCAGATCACCAATCGCACCGGAATCGACCGCCAAATCCAGCGTGGGTGCAGCCAGTGCAGCGGTGTTCAGGGTGAAGACCAGCGGTGCCGAAGCGAGGCTGACGTTACCGGCAGCGTCGGTTTGACGTACCTGAACAGAGTTATTGCCTTCAATGGCGGTAAAGGTGGGTGTCCAGTTAATGCCGTCGATGCTGTATTCAATCAAAGCACCGGCTTCGGTGCCGGTGACGTTGAGGGTGCCGTCGTTGGTGATGCCGTCACCAATTGCTCCAGAATCAACACTTAAGGCGACGTTGGGAGCGATGGGTGCAGCGGTATCAAGGGTGAAGGTCAATACGGCTGAATTGGAGCTGACATTGCCTGCCGGATCAACTTGGCGAGCGACGACGTTATTCAAACCTTCAGCAGCGATGAATATGGGTGACCAAGTAATGCCGTTGGTGCTGTATTCGACGCTGGCTGCTGGATCTGTGCCTGTGGCTGTGATCGTACCGACGTTGGTGATGCCATCTGCAAGCGCACCAGAATCGACATCCAAAATAAGGCTGGGGGCGGCCAATGGAACGGTATTCAAAGTGAAGGCGAGCGGTGCAGAAGCGAGACCGACGTTACCAGCGGCGTCGGTCTGACGCACTTGCACGGAGTTATTGCCTTCGATGGCGGTAAAGGTGGGTGTCCAGAGGCCACCACCGTCGGCGCTGTATTCAATCAAAGCACCGGCTTCGGTGCCGGTGACGTTGAGGGTGCCGTCGTTGCTGATGCCATCACCGACCGTTCCGCTGTCGTTAGTCAATGAAACGCTGGGCGCTGAGGGAATTTGGGAATCAAGAGTGAAGGTCAATACGGCTGAGTTGGGGCTGACATTACCTGCGGCATCAACTTGGCGAGCGACGACGTTATTCAAACCTTCAATGGCGATGAAGGTGGCTGACCAAGTAATGCCGTTGGTGCTGTACTCCACTGTGGAACCGGCTTCGGTGCCGGTGACGTTCAGGGTGCCGTCATTGGTGAGAGCGTCACCGACCGTACCTGAATCCACATTCAATGCGAGGCTGGGTGCCAGAGGTGCGAGGTTGTCCAGAGTGAAATCCAGCGGTGCAGAGACGGGGCTGACATTGCCCGCTGCATCGGTTTGGCGCACCACCACGCTGTTGATGCCATCAATTGCAGTGAAGGTGGTTGTCCACGTGTTTCCAGCATCGCTGCTGTACTCTACAACGGCTCCGATTTCTGCACCAGAAACAGTGATAGAACCGTCGTTGCTGATCCCATCACCGACCGTTCCGCTGTCGTTGGTTAGGGAGATCGCGGGTGCTGCGGGAATTTGGGAATCAAGAGTAAAGGTCAATACGGCAGATGGGGCGCTGACGTTACCGGCAGCATCGGTTTGACGTACAACAAGGTTATTCAGACCTTCCACAGCAGTGAACGTCGGTGTCCAGATGATGCCGTTGGTGCTGTATTCCACTGTCGCACCGACTTCTACGCCTGTGAGTGCCAGAGCGCCGTCATTACTGAGGTTGTCTCCAGCCAGCCCAGAATCAATGCTCAATGCAACGCTGGGTGCCGTTGCCTGAGTATCCAGAGTGAACGTCAGTTCTGCAGAAGGAATGCTGACATTACCGGCGCTGTCGGTTTGGCGCACCATGACGCTGTTGCTGCCTTCAACGGCGCTGAAGATCGTTGCCCAAGTGTTGCCTGCGTCGCTGCTGTATTCGATCAGAGCACCGGCTTCGGTGCCGGTGACGTTCAGAGTGCCGTCGTTACTGATTAGATCAGCGGCAATGCCGCTGTCATTGCTCAAGGCGATATTGGGGGTGGCGACGGTGGTATCTAAGGTGAAATTCAGTGCAGCAGAGGCGGGGCTGATATTACCGGCCACATCGGTCTGACGCACCATGACGCTGTTGACACCTTCGGCGGCGGTAAACGTGGCTGCCCAAGTAACGCCCGCATCGCTGCTGTATTCGATCAGTGCGCCTACTTCGTCACCCGAAACGATTAGACTGCCGTCGTTACTGATGCTGTCACCGGCTGTGCCGCTGTCACTGTTCAAGACGATGCTGGGCGCGGTGGGAATAAGGCTATCTAACACAAACGAGGATGATGTTGAGGAGATCTTGATGTTACCCGCAGTATCAATGGTCACGCTGTTGACGTCGATGGTGCCGTTGCCCAAGGTGGCCTGTTCTGCAGAGCTTAGGCTGACGGCTTGAGACAGACCTGTGCCAATAACGGTTTTGTTGATTTGAACGGTGCCGTTGGTAAAGGTCACTTGGGTGGTTTCACCCAAGGCTGGATTAACGCTGACTACTCCGGCAAGGGCTTCGGCTTCGGTGGCGTCTGTATTGGCGGCGGAGATGGTTAAGGCAGGCGTGGCAGGAGCTATGGTGTCTAATATAAAACTGGTTTGAGTTGCGGGAGCAGAAACATTGCCTGCGGCATCGGTGGTGGTGGCATCAACGCTGATGGTGCCGTCACCCAGAGTGGTGAGATCCACTGAACTCAGGGCAACGGATTGTGCTGTGCCATCGCCCGCGATAGCAACGGTCACGCTGTTGCCGCCATTGCTGAAGATCACGTTGGTGATGTCACCGGCAGCGGGGTTAACCGTTACTGCCCCGGCTTGCGCTTCGGCAGCGGTGGCATCGGCAGCGGTTACGCTGATGTTAGGCGCAACGGAGGCGACGGTATCCAAAACAAAACTGGCGCTGGCTGTGGCGGTGAGGTTGGCCGCATCGGTACTGGTGGCATCTACAGTGATGGTGCCATCACCGAGGGTGGTTAGATCAATGGCTGTTAGGGCAACGGTTTGTGTTGTGCCGTCTCCAACCAGATTGACTGTGACGTTGTTTGCGCCGTTACTAAAAACCACACTGATGGTTTCACCCACTGCGGTGACCAGACTCACGGCTCCAGCGCTGGCTTCGGTGGCGGTGGCGATGTCAGCACCCACGGTTAAAGTCAGAGTGGGTGTCAGTGCTCTGGGTGTGAGCAACGGTGCGTTGTCTGCTGATTGATTGAATAAATTAACCGATGAAAGGCCGCCGGTGAGCAGCGCACCGCCCGCCATGGCCAACGTACTGGGATCAAAACCGAACAGCCCTTCTGATGCGCTGGCATCCGCTGACCAGATAACGGCTTCGTCGCCGATGGCTGCGGCGAGTGCGCTTTGGTTGGAGATGATGTTGGCAGGCGCGGCGTTACTGACTAGGGTGCTGCCGTCGGTGGTGAAGGTAGCGGTGCTGTTTTCTGCGAAAAAGTCATTAATATTGGCGAGTTCTTTGCCATTTTCTTCAATAATTAAGGCATTGCCTTTTTTAACGATTTTTAAATTTTTCGGCGGTTGCTGCGTTTCTGCGTCGATAAGGGTGTAGTTGGCACCTTGTTGGGCAGTAAGGTTTGTATTTTCAGTGACTTCAATGTGTTGGGTACGGCCATTAGCCAGGGTTTTCAGAATCAGGTAAGTCATGAGGTTAAAGCTCCGTCTTAAATATTAAATCCATTGGGGGGCTACTTTATGAAATTTAAAGTAGATTTTTCGTGGGCTGCTGAGTTCGTTTGTTGCTGCGGGCGTATTGGATGCCATGATGAATGCCAAGAGAGAATCTCTTGGTTTTGTTGGTCTGTTTTCTGTAGGTGTTAGATAGGCTCTGAAGAATCAGATGATCCATGGGGTCAAGCTCCGTCTTGAATGTCAAATCCGTTTGAATTCTGTCGCTGGTCAGGATCTTAAGTTATACCATCATACTAAAATCTTACGGAAATCAGATAAAAAGATTTTTAGTCTTGTTTTTTGTTAAACCAATCCTTGACTGGTTAAAAGTCCCGCAGGCAGAGGGATCATGGTATTGCCTGGATCTCTGCCCGCACCGAGGGTGCTCCATGACCCCGTCCAGACATTGGCGAATTGAATTTGACCGCTCATAAAACGCCCGACGGTACCGTTGTTATCGGCATACAGAGCGAGTTGAGAGGAGGTCCAGGCTGCGAGTAATGAGGGGTATGAGGAGACTTGGTTTACCGGCTGTGCCACGGTGCCGACGTTGCTAACAAAGCCGATGACGTTAGCGCCCGTTGCTCCGTTTACCCCGCTGATAAAGTTTAAAGTGTCATCGGCTCCCAGTGAGCCGCCACCCGACCATGTACCGTATGAAGCAGTGAGTCCTGCTGCGGGATTAATGTTCAAAGCCACGGCAGTTGGATCAATAATGACCTGAATGGTGTAAGCGACGTTAGGATCAAAGGTGCGTCCTGAATGGTTGGAGCTGACCCCGTTTACCAAGTCGAAGACCACCACAGATGAGTTTCCTGCGAAGGCAAGGGTATCAAAATTATGTGCCAGTGGATCGGCTTGGGCGGTAATCCCGTTGCCTGCGGCATCGCTGAGGACACCGGCAGCGTAGGTGACATTGTAATTGACTCCAGCTGCCAAGTCGGCGCTGGGGTTGAGGGTGACGCTGTTGCCGCTGATGGTGACTTGAGTCGCATCGGTCACGGCAATGGTTCGTGTGTCTCCCGCACCGTCACTGATGACAAAGTTGCCGCTGCCTGCCTGCACGTTGCTGTCAAAGTTGAGCACGATGTTATCGGCTAATGC
>JAUZRS010000066.1 GCA_030950195.1 Gammaproteobacteria bacterium
ATGATCGTATCTTCAAGCTGCAAATAGGTGCGGATGTCTTCGCCCAAAGGTGCATCGCTGGGCAGCACCAGCAAACCATTGGCACTTTCAGCCAAACCCAACTCTTTCTCTGAGCAGAGCATCCCCATGGACAGCACACCGCGCAGCTTGGCTTTTTTGATCTTAAAACCTGGTAGACGTGCGCCCACTTTGGCACAAGGCGCTTTCATCCCCAGATGCACATTGGCTGCACCGCAGACGATCTGCAATGGCGCGTCTTCCCCCACCGCCACCTGACAAATGCGCAACTTGTCCGCATCGGGGTGTTTCTCCAATGAGATCACTTCCCCCACCACCACACCGCTGAACTCTGCCGCAGCGGGCGTAATGCCCTCCACTTCCAGACCCAACATGGTCAGCTGCGCTGCCAATTCAGCGCTCTCAATATCGGGATTTACCCATTCTCTCAACCAGCTTTCGCTTAATTTCATGACTGTTTTTTCACACTAAATCGTTGATTATTCGGGAGCCGTGGCGACTATTTAAACTGCTGCAAAAAGCGCAAATCGTTCTCGAAAAAGAGGCGTAAATCGTTAACGCCGTAACGCAACATCGCCAAACGCTCCACCCCCATGCCGAAGGCATAACCGGTATAGACTTCGTTATCAATGCCAACCGACTTAAACACCTCAGGGTGAATCATGCCGCAGCCCAGCACCTCCAGCCAACCGGTGTGGCTACAAACACGACAGCCCTCACCAGAGCAGATCACGCACTCGATGTCCGCCTCAGCGGAAGGCTCGGTAAACGGAAAATAAGAGGGACGGAAACGAATTTTTAGATCATCACGCTCGAAATAGAGGTGCAAAAAGGTCTCTAAATGCCCCATCAAATCGGTAAACGAGACGTTCTTGTCCACCATCAAACCTTCCACTTGATGAAACATCGGCGTGTGGGTCACATCGGAGTCACAACGATAGACCCGACCCGGAGCAATGATGCGCAGCGGTGGCTCTTTGTTCTCCATCACCCGCACCTGCACCGGTGAGGTGTGGGTGCGCAGCAGACGACCATCTTCAAAATAGAAGGTGTCGTGCATGGCACGCGCTGGGTGATGCGCAGGGATATTGAGCGCCTCAAAGTTGTGGTAGTCGTCTTCTACTTCTGGTCCTTCTGCCACCTCAAACCCGAGCTGAGAAAAAAGGCTGTGAATGCGGCGAATGGTGCGCGTCACAGGGTGCAGACCACCGCTGTTGAGACCACGACCTGGCAGGGTCACGTCCACCGCCTCGGCAGCCAAACGGGCGCTAAGCGCCTCTTGCTCCAGAGTTTGCTTACGTGTTTCCAAGCTCTGCGCCAACTCACGCTTGGCGGCGTTAATCGCTTGACCGGCCTCGCGGCGATCTGCCGCAGGCAGTTTGCCCAAGGCTTTAAGCTGTTCTGTTATCAGACCTTTTTTGCCCAAAAAATCGACCCGAATTTGATCCAGATCTTTGAGCGTACCAACGTGCGCAAGCTGTTCTTGCGCATCCGCCATCAATTCCGACAGTTGAAGAGACACAGTGATAATCCTAACTAAAAACGAGATTTTGACAAAACAGCCTTATTTGAAAACCAAGACCAAGCTACTTTGCCAAAATCTCAACAAAAAAGGGAAAGGTTTCAACCTTTCCCCAGACGAAGCAATAAAACATCGGCAATAAGCGACAGTTTAAGCGTTCAAGCTTGCTTTCGCTTTTTCAGCAATGGCAGCAAACGCAACGGCGTCACGCACGGCCAAATCAGCCAAGACCTTACGATCCACTTCAATGCTGGCTTTTTTCAGGCCATTCATAAAGCGGCTGTAAGAGAGGCCGTTGATGCGAGCGGCGGCGTTGATCCGCACAATCCACAACGCACGGAACTGACGTTTTTTCTGCCGACGATCACGATACGCGTATTGACCGGCTTTGGTTACCGCTTGTTTGGCAACGCGCAAAACACGACTGCGCGCACCACGATAACCTTTGGCTTTCTTCAGAATCTTTTTATGGCGGGCGTGAGCCGTTACACCACGTTTTACTCTAGGCATTTTCTATTCTCCCCAACTTACGCAAAAGGCAACATGCGACGAACCATAGCGGTATCGCAATGAGCAACTTGTGAAGGCGCACGCAAGTGACGTTTCCGCTTGGTGCTCTTCTTGGTGAGAATATGACGGCGATGGGATTGACCCCGTTTAAAGCCGCCGCTGGCGGTGCGTTTGAAGCGTTTCGCAGCACCACGGTTGGTTTTCATCTTTGGCATAGTATAACTCCCGTTACTATAGATAAAGTTTCTGTCCGGCTCAGTCGGAGTCTACTGAAGCTCGAACGATGTTACCCACACAAAAATCGCCCCAGCCAACAGCAGTTGAGCTGGGACGACGTTTTCAAGGTTCGGTACGCTTTGCTGACTACCTCTTTCGAGCTGCCATCACCATCACCATCTGACGGCCTTCCATTTTGACGTGTTGTTCAATAACCGCCAACTCATCCAAATCTTGGGCAACACGAGCAAGCAGCTTAGCGCCCAAGTCACGATGCGCCATCTCACGACCACGAAAACGCAGGGTGATTTTGGCTTTATCGCCATTTTCCAAGAAGCGAGTCAGATTACGCAGTTTGACCTGATAATCCCCCTCCTCAGTCCCAGGGCGAAACTTGATCTCTTTGAGCTGGATCTGCTTCTGCTTCTGCTTCGACTGATTCTGTTTCTTTCGTTGCTCAAAACGAAACTTACCGTAGTCCATAATTCGACAGACGGGCGGCTTCGAATTGGGCACAATCTCAACCAGATCCAATGTAACAGCCGTTGCAGCGGCAAGCGCTTTCTCTATAGAAACCACACCAACTTGTTCACCTTCAGCGTCAATCAAACGCACTTCAGGTGTGCTGATATCACGGTTTCTACGATGCTTTTTTTCAGCAGCGATATTTCAATCCTCCAAAATGGCAAGACCGTGGTGGGCGATTTCGTCCTTCAGACGTTCGGTCAGCGCTTCAACAGTCAAGCTGCCCAGCTCCTGACCGTCTCGCGCACGCACGGCGACGGTATGTGTTTCTACCTCACGATCTCCCACCACCAAAAGGTAAGGAACACGTTGCAAGGTATGCTCGCGGATTTTAAAGCCGATTTTCTCATTTCTCAAGTCCACATTGACCTTAAATCCACACTTTCTTAACTTTTTTTCCACTTTTTTAACGTAATCGGCCTGATTGTCGGTGATGTTCATCAGCACCAACTGAATCGGTGACAACCACGTCGGCAATTTACCGGCATGATGTTCAATCAAAATACCGATAAAACGCTCTAAAGATCCCAAAATAGCCCGATGAATCATCACCGGAACCTGTTTCGAACCGTCTTCGGCAACGTATTGCGCGCCTAAACGAGCTGGCATGGAAAAATCGACCTGAATGGTACCACATTGCCAAGCACGACCGATGCAGTCTTTAAGCACAAACTCAATCTTAGGGCCATAAAAAGCCCCTTCGCCCGGCTGCAGCTTCCATTTGATGCCTTTGTCATCCAAAGCCACTTGCAAAGCCTCTTCTGCCCGATCCCAAAGTTCATCAGCACCCACACGCTTTTCAGGCCGAGTTGAAAGCGCCACTTCAATCTCATCAAAACCAAAACTTTTGTAGGTCAGATAGGTGAGATCAATCAAATCCGCCACTTCCGCTTGCAACTGCCCCTCAGTACAAAAAACATGGGCATCGTCTTGGGTAAAACGACGGGCGCGCATCAAACCGTGCAAGGTACCGGAAGGCTCATTGCGATGCACCACCCCAAACTCGGCGATGCGCAGCGGCAAATCACGGTAGCTTTTCAGACCTTGGTTGAATATCTGAATATGGCACGGGCAGTTCATCGGCTTGATGGCGTAATCCCGATTCTCCACATGGGTGCTGAAAATCATGTCACCGAACTTATCCCAGTGACCGGATTTTTCCCACAAACTGCGATCCAGCACCTGCGGCGTGTGTACCTCTTGATAACCAAAATCGTCCAAGGTCTCGCGCATGTGGGTCTCCACATTGCGATAAAGCTGCCAACCCTTCTCATGCCAAAAAACCATGCCTGGCGCTTCTTCTTGGAAATGAAACAGATCCAACTGTTTGCCCAGTTTACGGTGATCGCGTTTTTCAGCCTCTTGCAAACGGTGCAAATAACCTTTCAACTCTTTTTTATTCGTCCAAGCCGTGCCGTAAATGCGCTGCAGCATCTCGTTCTTAGAATCACCACGCCAATACGCTCCCGCCACTTTGGTCAACTTAAAGGCTTTCAAAAACCCCGTAGAAGGCACGTGAGGGCCTCGACAGAGGTCAATAAAGTCACCCTGCTGGTACAAAGAGATGTCTTGTTCACTGGGAATGTCAGCGATGATTTTCGCTTTGTACTCTTCACCTAAGCCTTTGAAGAATGCCACTGCTTCATCACGAGGCTTCAAAGAGCGTTCGATTTTGCTGTTGGCCTTGACCAACTCCTTCATCTTCTTCTCAATCGCGCTCAAATCATCGGTGGTAAACGGACGCTCAAAAGCAAAGTCATAATAAAAACCGTTTTCAATCACCGGTCCGATGGTCACCTGCGCGAAAGGGAACAAAGACTTCACCGCCTGCGCCAACAGATGCGCGCTGGAGTGACGAATCACCTCCAACGCCTCATCGCTTTTATCGGTGACAATACTCAACCGTGCGTCGGCACTCATCACGTGGGAGCTGTCCACCAGCACCCCATCAACCACACCCGCTAGAGTTGCTTTGGCCAATCCTGGGCCAATATCCGCTGCAACATCAAACACCGTCACCGGCTGATCGAACTCGCGTACGCTGTTGTCCGGCAAAGTAATGTTAGGCATCTCTTTAATCCTTTTTTGTTGTGTAGTGACCCATACGAAAGGCCACGGTTTATGTGGCGGCGATACTAGCGCAGCCGTCCAGTGGGAATCAACTGGCATCCCAGTATTTGGTGGCGATGCCCTCACCCAAATCCGCTTCGATCAAACGACTGCGTACGTCCAGCAGCTTTTCCAGCAGTGCCGGTTCCGCTTGCTCATAGGCATCGGCATCAGGCACACGCTTGACGACCACACCAAGCAGTTCAGTAATGGCGTTGCCAACGGAGTTCTGACTGATGGTGACAATCAATTTGCCCTCATCGTTGCGATAAATGAGCTGCTTAAAGGCCGGTTGCCAACGAATGGAATTGGCGTATTTGGCATCACGCACACAGTGATCCCGCACTTTTTTCGCCGCCTTCATAAAGTCGTTGTTAAACAACAAAATACTTTCGACTTCTTTAGGGAAATAAATATCCCGAGGCATGGCCGCATTGCGGGTCGAAACCTGCGAGAAAAAAGCCCGATAAAAATCGATAAAGCCCTGCAAGACTAAATCGTACTCTGCCCAAAAACGCACATCCTTCAAGGCATCCACTCCGCCTTGCACCTCCCAACAGGGCAAACCTTGTGGGTAGCCCGTCAGAGAGAGGTTTGATTCATCGCCATGCAATGGCTTTAAAATTTCCAGATGCAACGCTTGATCAAAGAAATCCCGATAAACCGAGCGCATGTAGGCCTGAAACAGACTGTGCTGACCACCATCGGTAAGATTCGGGTTGTCCGAATCCGCCAACTTTGCCTCACGCAAATCCTGCATGGGAAAGACAATAAAATGATTGTGCAACATGCGAATGCTCGGCACTCCAGGAGAAGTCAGTGGCCAAGTGGCATCCAAACTGGCCTCGCCCGCCAACACCAGCGCCTCCGCAGGATCAGGGTACTGCTCGATCATATATTCGATCATGATCTGATTCATGCGGTTCCAGACCGACTTCACCCCAGCGTCAATCTGAGTTCGACGCACAGGCCGCCCCAAGGGGTTCAAAATACTCTGCGAGGTGTTGTAGATGATCGAGGCATCAAAGGCGTTGCTGTGACCCAAGGCTTTGCGATACATCAGCAGGTTTTCAGGGTTGAGCAACAGGCCGTTATTGTTGACCAGATCGTTTAGATTTTCGGTGCTGTTAAAAAATTCATTGGGTTTCATCCCCTCCGGCACATCCAGAGGAATAGGACGAAAAGGCGTAATTATTTCACGTGGACCGATCTGCATACAACGTTATCCTTGTTCCGTTTTTTGACAATATTTTGCTTTGATCTGCTCATTGGCAGCTTCACCACGATCACAACGAACGCAGTTTAAAACACGATTTAACATCTTTTTCCGACCAGCGACGCTTACAACCCAAGGACGGTTCACAAACGGCGGTTTATGACGAACGTGCTGACCGTGATGACAGGCCAACTCTGCGACCCAATCACCCAGCTCATCTTGGTGATAACCGATGATTTTTTGCTGCACGTTTAAGAAGCCGTCTTAATCCGGTTGCGCCCCGAATTTTTTGCTTCATACAAAGCCTTGTCCGCACGCGCCATCAACTGACTCAAATCATCACCGGCATCATTGGGAGTCAAGTCAGCCACTCCCGCACTGATGGTGACAGAGATCACCTCCCCATCAGAGAGGCTAATTTTTTCCGCTTCAATCGCACGACGAATGCGCTCAGAAGTTAACCACGCTTCATCAACACTGGTTTTAGGAAAAACAATACAGAACTCTTCACCACCAATGCGAGCGGCAAAATCCGTGTCACGAATCAGCTTCAGCAACAACTGGCAGACTGCGATCAAAACACGATCACCCGACTCATGACCGTAACGGTCGTTCACCTGCTTAAAATGATCCAGATCCAAAAGCAACATCGAAAACGGTTGTGAACTGCGTTGCGCAGCGACAATGCATTGTTCCGCACGAGAGAGAAAATAACGGCGATTAAACAACCCCGTCATGGAGTCTGTGACCAATAACGTATGAGTCGTATTACGACTGGCCAATAAAAAATGGCTCAAATAACCGGCCAATAACACCACCAGCAGACCCAAAGTCCAAAACAGAGTACGTCCTTGCCACTGCCCACCCCAGCCCTCCAACGGGCGGCCTGCCAGCAGCCACTGACCATTGGGGAAATTCACCGCCAGCAACAGCGAGTTACTCTCCGCTTCAAACAGCTCAGCTGCTCCCCAAAAAAGCGCACCCTCTGCGCCTTTGCCATCCACTCCTCGTAAGGCAATCTCCACTCCTGCCTGTTGTGATTCCAACACGACTTCATCCAATAACCGATCGAGATCGATCAAAATTACCGCCAATCCCCAATAACCGTCTGCACTAAGATTACCTACCACAGCAGGGAAAAACAGCGGATAACGAGCAATAATGGCACGACCGGTTTGACGCAGCTCAACGGGACCGGAAATCAGAAGCCTTTTTTCGCTTATGGTTTTACGCACCACCTGCGCACGTTTTGGATCAGCCAACAGATTATGGCCGACAGCAGCCTCATTACCCTTTAAGGGATGGATAAAGGTCACCACCGAATGGGGTGCCAACTGTAAACTGCGAACACCAGACACCTCTTTCAGCAGCACTTTGGCGTAACGTTCAAAATAGACTTGGTTTAAAACAGGGCTGGTACGCACCCAAGCAGCCAGACTGTAGACCAGAAAAATGCGTTTATTGATTGCTTGCTCAAGGTGGATACGGCTCGCACTCAAATCTCTGTGCAATGTTATTTGCGCCGCTTGCTGAGCCAAGTCACCCTGTTTCAGATCCCAGAGGCGCAACAGAGTTAATAACGCCAACACCGTAACCGCACCGAGCAAAATCGGTAACCACTTACGACACCAACCATTTTGGTTATGCAGCTGACAGCCAAACACCGTTCTGCATCATTCTAATGAACCCGAATTTTGTTGCCGCTTCACCTCAAACAGGGTGATTCCTGTGGCAACGGAGACGTTCAAACTCTCCACCTGCCCCTGCATTGGAATTTTGACCAGTTGATCGCAACCGTCACGAGTCAATCGGCGCATACCACTGCTTTCTGAACCCATAACCAAGGCCACCGCGCCTTTTAGCTGAACGTCGTATAAGTTCTGTTCAGCCTCACCGGCCAGCCCCACCACCCACAAATCCAAATCCTGCAAGGTTTTCAGGGTACGGGAAATATTGGTCACTTGGAAAAAAGGCACACTCTCCACCGCTCCTGCGGCCACTTTACGCACCACAGGAGTGATGCCCACCGCACGGTCTTTGGGCACCACCACCGCATGTGCGCCCACCGCATCGGCACTGCGCAGACACGCACCCAAATTATGCGGATCTTGAATGCCGTCTAAAACCAAGACCAAGGCATCTTCTTCGAGCGCCTGAATCAGCTCAAACAACTCCCCCTCACCGCGCATCTGTACGGTGCGGTACTCCGCAACCACGCCCTGATGATTCGGATTGCCAAAACGATCCAGCTCTCGTTTTGAACACGAGACCACAGCGACCTGAAGAGAGTCGGCCAATGCTCGTATCTTTTGCAGACGTTGATCACTGCGCGCCACATCCACCGAGAGCTGCACGACGTTTTTAGGATCGTTACGCAGTGCCGCTTCCACCGCATGCAGACCGTAAATCAACGGCCTACTGGCCTTAGCCATTAACTGGCACCAGAGGGTTTACGCGCCGGACGTTTGCGACGACGAGGACGACGCGTCGGACGCTCAAACTCAGATTTAGGTTTGGCTTCGGCAGTGTCATCGGCCAGCGGTTCAAAATCAATTTTTCGATCATCCAAACTGACTCGTGCCACTTTGACCTTAATCGCATCACCGATGCGATAAATTTTGCCCGAACGCTCACCGATCATACGGTGACCCTTGGGATCAAACTTATAATAATCTTTGCTCAGCGAGGTGACGTGTACCAAACCCTCAACGTAAACGTCATTCAACTCTACAAACAAGCCAAACGACGTCACCGTAGTGATAATGCCAGGGAATTCTTCACCTACTCGATCCAGCATGTATTCACACTTGAGCCAATCAGTGGCATCACGGGTCGCGTCATCGGCACGGCGCTCTGCCATAGAACACTGCTCACCCAAACGCACCATCTGATCGGCGCTGTAATCGTACGCTCGCACCCGTTTGCCACGCAGTGCCAGCAACGCCTTTTTCGGCAACGAGGCGACTGTGCGCTGATCACCGCCGTGAATGATGTGGCGAATGGCACGATGCACCAGCAGATCAGGGTAACGACGAATCGGTGAAGTGAAATGAGCGTAGCTGTCCAGTGAAAGACCAAAATGCCCTTGTGATCCATCTGGACTGTAAACCGCTTGACTTAAGGAACGCAATAAAACGGTCTGGAACAGACGCGCATCAGGGCGCTCCGCCACTGAGCGCAGCACTTCGGCGTAATCTTCCGCTGAGGGGCTGTCACCGCCATTCAGACGCAAACCGTGCTCTTTTAAGAAGGTGTGCAGATCTTCCAGCTTGGCTTTTTTCGGTCCACCGTGAACACGAAACAGACCAGGTACCTTTTTATTTTGCAGGTACTCAGCGGCGGCCACATTGGCCAAAATCATACACTCTTCGATCAGACGGTGAGCGTCGTTGCGCCCCACCGGCACAATGGCTTCGATCTTTTTATTGGCATCAAAACGGATCACCGTTTCACGGCTATCAAAATCAATTGCACCGCGTTTCTGACGACGCTTTAACAGCACACGATAAAGGTCGTAAAGACGCTCTAAGTGGGGAATCAAAACTTGGTTTTGTTGGCGCAAGGCTGGGTCTTTGTCCACCAACATCGCGGCCACATCGTTGTAAGTCAGACGCGCATGAGAGCGCATCAAACCTTCAAAAAATCGGCTGCGAATCATCTTGCCGCTGGAATCAATGATCATCTCAGCGACCATGCAGAGACGATCCACATGCGGATTCAATGAACAGAGGCCATTGGAGAGCACCTCCGGCAACATCGGCACCACCCGTCCAGGGAAATAGACCGAGGTGGCACGCAATTGCGCTTCATCATCCAGCGGTTCACCGATTTTCACATAATGTGAAACATCGGCAATCGCCACCAGTAACCGCCAGTTTTTGCCCTGCTGTTCACAGAAGACCGCATCATCAAAATCTTGCGAATCAGCACCGTCAATGGTCACCAAGGGCATGTTGCGCAGGTCTTCACGACCGACCTTATCCGTCTCCAACACCTCTGGCGAAAGGCCGACAATGTCGGCCTCCACCGCATCAGGCCATTTCACTGGAATGTTGTGGGCATTAAGCGCCACCTCAATCTCCATCCCCGGCATCATGTGATCACCCAGCACTTCGGTAATGTGACCAATGGGCTGATGACGGCGATTGGGCTGCTGCACAATGGTGGCCATGACAATCTGGCCGTGCTGCGCTTCACCCCGTTGATCACTGGGAATAAAAACCTCTTGATGAATGCGTTTGTTATCAGCAATCACCAACGACAAACCATCCTCACAATAAAAGCGCCCCACCACCTCTTTATTGGCGCGCTCCAGCACTTCTACCAAGACCCCTTCTCGGCGACCACGACGATCAAAACCAGCCACTCGTACCACAGCACGATCACCGTGCAACAGAGAACGCATCTCTTTAGGCCCCAAGAAGAGGTCATCGCCTCCGTCATCAGGCACCAAAAAACCGAAGCTGTCTGGGTGAGCAATCACTCTTCCGCGCACCATATCTTCATCGTTGACCAAGACATGGCCATCACGACGGTTCTTAACCAACTGACCGTCACGCACCATGGCAATCAGTCTGCGACGCAGAGCCTCCAGTGGCTCATCACCGGTCAGCTTTAAAATTTCAACAAAGCCGTTATAGGTCAGTGGCGCACCGTGCTTCTCTAAAAGTTCCAGCAACAGCTCTCGGCTGGCAATGGGATTGTCGTAATGGCGCGCTTCACGCTCAGCTTGGGGATCACGTGGGGTGTTTTTATTAATACTCATCCAGATAACTTCAATAACCGATACACCACGATTCATGGCGGGAGACATTATGGCCGAAATTTGCAGCAGGGCATAATATTTATCGACTTAATCTGCCATTAAACACTATTTTGCACAAAAACATTGACATATTAGGGCGAGATGGGTAAATTTCGCGTCACTTCAAATGGCAACATTGAAGTGACCGCACTTTTGCCGAGGTGGCGGAATTGGTAGACGCGCTAGCTTCAGGTGCTAGTGAGCTTTGGCTCGTGGAGGTTCAAGTCCTCTTCTCGGCACCATATTTATAAACATCCTGCAAGACCCTCATCCATTCAGATCTCCATTCAGCCCAATTTCTCTCCGCTGTACAATTGTGTTAGGTGAATTCAGATCATAAATTCAGTACCTTTGCCAATTATGAGCACAACCTGTCAATTTCAACACGCCATCGTGGTCGTAATACTTCGGACAGTTGAAAATATCTTTTGGTATTTTAGCGGCTCTCGAGGGTTACCCGCCAGACTTTCCTCAAGATCCTCCATTTATCTTACCATTGAAGCAACGTCTGTCTAAAACGGCAGTGACTGCCCTATTTTAGCGCTATTCAAGCCGAGTGAATTCCGTAGCTTTCGGCACGGTAACCCCAGCTCTCTGAATGGCAATAACAGCTACATAATCAATGAGGCACCTCGGCCTCAATGCGTATGGGTAGTTTGAAGAGATGCACAGGAATCTGTGTTTAGCCAACATCAAGACAACAGCTGCGCTAACACATTAGCAAAAAGCTCAATAGGAATCCCCGCCACCGACAACGACAGTGCCAAACCCACTTCCATCATCGGCCAGATTACTTTTGCTGACAAACCACTGACCAGCAGCAAGACCAAAATCAAAACCCCCCAGCGTTCCAGTTTCATCAGCCACATCGCTTGCCGCATCGGCAGCACAGCCGCCAACACACGGCCACCATCCAGAGGCGGCAAGGGTAATAAATTAAACATCATCAACGCGGTGTTGATCAGCACCCCCGCCACCCCCATAAACAACATGATAGAAGAGAACAGTTCATTGGACTCTCCGACCCACAAACCCAGCTTCATTATAAAAGCCCAAAAAATCGCCATAACTAAATTGGCCGCAGGTCCTGCCAACGCCACCAAGCCCATATCCCGTTTTGGATTGTGCAAGGCCGCCACGTTCACCGGCACTGGTTTCGCCCAACCAAACACCATGCCACTCATCCAAAGCAACAGACCTGGCACCAATACCGACCCCACCGGATCAATATGGCGCACGGGGTTGAGCTTTAGACGCCCCAAACTTCTGGCGGTATTATCACCAAAATAACTGGCCACCCAACCGTGAGCGATTTCATGTAACGTCACCGCAAACATCACCGGCACAATCCAGAGTGCTATTTTTAGCCATAATTCCACAATAAATCACCTCTATTAAACAAAAGATTGCAGGCAAAAAAAAGCCTCAATTTATAGAAAAATTGAGGCTTTTTCACACATCTAGCAAAAAACTACAGCGAACATTGTTGACGAATCTGCTTCAACAACCCCACCGAAGCCTGCTGCACTAAATCCAACACATGCTCAAAACCTTGATCACCACCATAATAAGGATCAGGCACTTCGCTCTCACTCGCCTGTTCAGCAAAATCCAAAAACAGATGAATTTTACCTTCAAATTCTGCTTTAGGCGAAATCAATTTCAAATCACGTAAATTGTCTTTATCCATCGCCAAGATGTAATCAAAATAGGAAAAATCCTCTTTATAAACCTCACGCCCCCGCAAGGTACTCAAATCAAGACCGCGCTGCAACGCAGCCGCTTGGGCACGTCTATCCGGCTGCTTGCCAATGTGGTAGCTGTGTGTACCGGCCGAATCAATTTCTAAACAATCACTCAACCCCGCCTCACTCACCAACTGAGTAAACACACCCTCAGCGGTCGGTGAGCGACAAATATTACCCATGCAAACAAACAACACGTTTATTTTTTTCATTTTTTTGTTGCTACCGTTTCGGTTTTTTTCGCTTCAGCGGCCAGGCCAGAAGGGTTGGTAAACTGATCATTCAGACGTTGAACAAATGCTGAAGACGTGTTTATCACCGCAGTCAGACGTTTTTTCGCCCGTCGTCCCCACCCCGTTGGTTTTTTCTGCAAAATAGAGCGCCAAAAACGGGTATTTTTATGCAAAGCAACAAGGTAGCTTTCATCTCCCGATTTTTTCATCGCTTTCATCATCATGCGCGTCACCACTTCCCGTGAAAAATGGTGCAGACCACCCAAAATCAAAACCGTCGATACCACAAACATAAGACTCATCTCAGGGCTGTTAAACAGACTTTCTATCCACGGCAGAGACACGCCTATCCAGAGTAAAAAGACCAATAATAGACCATAAAGCCCACCGTCAAGCCACATCACTCGTTGCCTCCAGCGTTGTAACAAGGCCGTTATCGCGGGTACATGACGCTCTTCAATGTCATGAGCCACCCGCTCCAATTGACCAACAATACGATAAGCGCGCTCCACTTCCACTTGATGCATGCGCTCATGAATGTCCGCCATATCCTGTTTACGCTTATTTTCATAACGCTGACGCACCGAATCGTCTTCGATGGGTACCGCCGCATCTTCATTGTAAATGGTGAAAAATCGCCCTGCGGTCAAACCTTTTTGCGACAAGGCACGCTGCCATGCAGCCACAATGTTTTCCAAATTATCTTCACGCGCTGCGGTATCAACTTGATTCAAAATATAGAGAAATTTATTCGAATCGTTACGCCCAATGGTGTCCTCGACCAAATGTTTCAAAGTATCGTGCATCGCACCTGGTTCGGGGTGACGCGCATCAAAAAAGACCAACACCAGATCAGACAGATCAATGATGTGCTTGGTGATTCTTAAGGTTGATGTACGCTGAGCATCAGCATCAAACCCCGGTGAATCGATCAGAATTTTACCGCGCAAATTCTCCGATGAACTGGTTTTAAGCTGTAAATACGCATCGATGCGCCGACCTTCTCCTTCAGCGACTTTCTCAATTTCATCGCTGATTTTAAAAAAGGGAAAACGCATGTCCGAATCCAACGCCAAACCAGGTAAAACCCGTCCATCTTCGCCTTGGCTGTAGCAGAGCACCGAAAATTTATCGTCCACCGCTTGATTACCGGTGGACTGCAAACGGGTACCCGTATAGTGATTAATAAAACTCGACTTACCCGCTGAAAAAGTACCTAAAATGGATACCAATGGCCACCATGGAATTTGGGTGGCATAAGACTCATCCTTGGAGAGCAACCCCATCGCGTAAGCGACACGATCCAACTCACGAAAGCTCTCAATCGCCTCCAGTAAAATGGGGTTCTCCTGCTGCAAATGCTGTTGTAAACTTTGCAAACGACTCTCTAAAACAGTACTGCTCATAATTAACACATCCTATTAAGCTAACTTGAACCAGAATTTATCACGAATTTTTTATCACTGAAACGAAACAGCCCTAGGGCTAGCAAAACTAACGCCTAGGGCTCTTTGTTATCACCGATTACGCATCAAACAAAATTAAAAGTCGCCAGCAGCACCGCGACCCATAATGTCTTGAATCACCATCTTGACTCGCATCGCTTCTTCTTTCAGATCTGCAGGCAGAGGCGTACCACCGTAGATCATCATGTCCATATTCAAAGAGTAGAGCCACAATTGACCGGTTTTATCTTCAATCAAACTGATACGACATGGCAAATAAGCGGAAAATGAATCGCTGTAATCCATCATTTTTGCGGCGGTAAGTGAGTTGCAGAACATGTAAATTTTGGCAAAACGATACGGTTTACCGGTTTTCATTTCCACGTCTTTGTACAGTGGCAGTTCACCCACATTGGACATGTTGTGTTCGTTAGCCACCATTTTCATTGACTGCTCAACGTCCGCAGCACTGAGTTCAGACTCGACCTTAACTTTCCATACGGTCGCCTCAGCGCTGTTACCGGTCTCCAGCAATTTGGTGGCCATCTCTGTGTAGGTGGCAAGAGCACCTTCATCAAAACCTTTCATTTGTTCATAATAAGGGGCAAATTTGACCGCCCCAGCACCCGCTGCCAGCACCGTCACAAAACCAATTAAGGCAAATAAACTTTTAAACATACGTCCCACTCCTAAACAACGTCTATAAATTAAATTTTTTTAGTCATAAAACGCCCAAAAAGGGGCGTAATAATATCAGAAAAATTGGAATCCCAGCGTGAGAGGATACGCAATAATGAATCAACGCGCCACAACACGCCTCTTATTTAGCCCCTATAGAGGGTCGCACATAACCACTATTGGGGATAAAGGTATTTCGCCAACTTCATGACTTCCCATGCCGCCTTGCTTGAAGGGCCCAACTCAAAGACCGCCAAACCTTCACTAAAAGAGCGCCGAAAGGCCGTACGTTGATAGAGGCGCAACGGCAAATGGGTCAAACCAGGCAACGATTGCAACGCCTCTTCAGACTCCTCTGTTTCACGCACTTGATGATGTGTGTCCGCTCGATTGATAAACCCCAGCAGAGGCGGTTTTTTATCCGTGACGTGTTTACGCACAATCGAGAGGAAACGTTGAGTTGACCAGACATCAGCCTGACTTGGTTGCACCGGCACCACAATACGGTCGGCCAATGCAATAGCGGTGGTCAAGGCCTCCATATCAGAGACCCCCACATCCACCAGCACTTCAACATTGTTATCCTGCTCAGCCACAGCGCGTAATTCTGCCACCGAATCAATGACCTTAAGCTGAGGTTCATAACCCTCATCCAGACGCACATCCACCACATCGGTTAAGGTTTTTTGTGGATCAAAATCAAACAAACGCACTTCTTTACCAGACGTTTGCAACCAAACGGCCAAATTAAACGCCACAGTACTTTTTCCTGTACCGCCTTTTAGATTACCAATCAATGTAATCATCTTCTCTACCTGCTCTTTTTAAGGGAAGTGCCTTCAGAAATAGACACTTCACGATAACCTTCAGGAGGCAAAAAGAGGGAAGCATCTTGATCCGCAAGCACAATATTACGCAATTCTCGAACAAAACCACCCGGATACTCTTCGCGGATGGCCATCTTAATCAAAGGGTCGTACCACTGACTGACAACGTGTTGATGACCGTCAGCATCAATCGAATGATATTGCCATTCTTCACTTTTTCGACCGTTGATCACCCGTTCGCCTTCCAGAACCAAACTGCTGCTGGAGCCGTCCGCCAACTGCTGTTTAAGCGGTAAACTGGCTTTTTTATCCACCCAGATCAAACTGCGCTCTTCCTTCTCTTTGTCACCGCTCAGCACTTGCCATTTCTGCGCCTTACGACCGGATATTTTTTCACTGCCAAGCAACTTGCAACGGCGGCCTTTTTTAGCACAAAAGGATTTCATATTTATTGTATTGCTCTGCGCTGTCGGTGCCCTGATCGACTCGCCTTGCAACCAGTAGATCTTCAAGGCTGGATCAACAATCCAACTTTTACCCAAAGCTGGGTTGCTGATCTGAATCAAACGCTGTTTGTTTTGCACCAACTCAAAACGAATTTTGCCATCCGCCATATAAAGTTTGCCGTAAACCTGCTCACCCTGAGGCGCACTCTGTAAAGCATCTGCGGAGAATGAAACCGCCAAACTGGGCAAGGAAAAACAGAACAACAGCAAGAAAACCGTGACGCGTCTCGTCACCTCAAGGCATCCAGCCAAAAGGGAACCCTTGCTGGGAACTCCAAGCACGCACTTCATGCCGTTGTGGTAAATGAGACCTCCCCTGTGGAACCTGTTGAGGATACGCATTTACCGTTGGTTGAATACGCCCCCCTTTTAACCACGGGTTGCCATTGGGCTGAACAAACTGCACCTCTGAAGCAGGCGTTACTTCTCGTTTACGCCAAGGATTGCTCTGATCAACTGCACTGGCGCTCGTTGCAGGCCACTGACCACTCAAAGGAGGGTATTCAGATGCCACAGCGCCACCACTGCCCATCAATAACGCCAACAAAAAAATAAAAACATTGTATCGTACAATCATAAATAACCTTTCAAAACACCCAAAACCAAATTGCTTGTAACGATGTTATTCGTCATCTATCGGTTTCAATTTAATACCACGCCGAGCCGAGGCCTTTTTCTTGGTAGCCTTTTTAGGCTGTTTTTTGACAACGGTTTTTTCTGTTGTCTCAACATCTGAGGCTTTTATAGCCACTTTTTTAGCCACCCGTTTGGCGCGTTTTTTAGCCACTTTTTTCTTTGCTACAACCGCTTCAGGCTCTACGACCACCTCAGGCGCTGCCACGTCTGTCACCGCTTTTTCAGCAACAGGGGCAGGTTTAACCTCCGGCTCCGCAGGCGAACGACTCGGCAGCAACATTAAAATTAAACGATAAACGGACGTGATCACCGTCACTAAAAACATCACCGTAGAAATCAATCCTGACCAAAGGCTCAACAACAGAGGTGTTTTTTCAGATACAACGACCACATGCTCTTCCTCTACGACATCACTGTAAGGGTCATGAGAAGGACAATGACCACCAAAGGAACGACTGGCGCTCATGCAGCCCAGAGGAATCACCACCAAGGTCAACAAAGTCGCGACCAAAATACCAAAAAAGAGCGAAATCGCCATGCCTTGGAAAATCGGATCAGAGAGAATCACCACCGAACCGCCCATCAACGCCGCTGCGGTAATCACAATGGGGCGCGTTCTGGCTTTACAGGAGTTAATAATCGCCTCCGTTACCTCAATGCCCTCGCGCACCTGCTCACGGGTAAAGTCCACCAGCAAAATCGAGTTACGCACAATGATGCCCGCCAAGGCGATAAAACCGATCATGGAAGTGGCAGTAAACTCCGCATTAAAAAGCCAATGACCAGGAATAATACCGATCAAGGTCAAGGGAATCGGCGAGATCACAATTGCAGGCAGAGTAAAATTACCAAACTCCCACACCACCAGCATGTAGATCAACAAAATGGCCACCCCAAAAGCAATGCCCATATCACGGAAGGTCTCATACGTTACCGTCCACTCACCGGTCCACTCAAAAGAGGAGTGATCACCGTCTTTAGGCGGGCCAAAATAATAGCCCTCCAGCGGAACCCCATCGGGAGCCAGATAGCCTTTCAGCAGTTCATCCACTTCAAACATGCCGTAAATGGGCGCGGCCAAACGGGTGGTGACATCGCCAGTAACAAACTCAACGTCACGCAGATCTTTATGGAAAATCAGCGGATCTTGCATCTCACGCTTAAAGCTGCCCAGAGCTGAGAGCGGCACGGTTTCTCCTTGCGCATTGGCAATCAACAGATTACCCAGACGCGAAAACTCCGAACGATTCGCCAAGGGCACCTGCAAAACGATGCGCGTTGGCTCCATCACATTGCCCTGCTTGATGTCGCCTAAACGATAACCGCCCATCGCCATCTCTAAGTTACGGTTGATGTCATTGACGGTAATACCTTGGCGCACCGCTTTTTCCGTATTGACATCAAAGTGCCATATCTCATAAGGCGCTTGCATCAAATTATCTACATCGGTGATCACCGCACTCTGCTCAAACAGTTGAGTTAAATCCTCGGCCACCTTGCGCCGAATCTCCGCACTCGGACCATAAACCTCCGCCACCACCGACTGCAATACCGGCGGCCCTGGAGGCATTTCAACCACCGCCACCTTTGCACCAGCGGCTTTCGCCAGAGGGGTCACCAACTCACGCGCCAACAAGGCAATCTCATGGCTGGTTTTATCACGGTCGCCCTTGTCCAACAGCTGCACCTGAATGTCCGCCTGCCACGAATCACGGCGTAAATAATAATGACGCACCAAACCATTAAAGTTAAAGGGCGAAGCGGTACCTACATAGGTCTGAACCGCCGTCACCTCGTCAATTTTGCGCAGTTTCTCTGCCAATTGAGTGACCAAATTGGCCGTTACTGGCAGTGCTGTGCCCTCAGGGAAATTAACCGTGACATTAAACTCAGGTTTGTTGTCCAGCGGCAGCATTTTTGCCACCACCCCATGGGTATAAAAGAAGACACAACTTAAGAAAAACAGAGCCACAATGCCGAAAAGAAACAACATGCCTTTTTTACGATTCGTGGCCAGTGGCAAAATCAAACCACGATAGAGACCATCCAAGCGTTCACTGAGCTTATGCTCGCTTTCTTCCGCTTTTTCCAGATCCTGCATGGAAGGTTTGGTACGCATCACCAACCACGGGGTAAAAATAAAAGCAGCAAACAAAGAAAAGATCATCGCCACCGACCCCAAAGCAGGAATAGGCATCATGTATGGCCCCATCATGCCACTGACAAACCCCATCGGCAGCAACGCTGCAATCACAGTGAAGGTCGCCAAAATGGTCGGATTGCCCACCTCACGCACCGCATCCACAGAGGTCTCTGTGTCCATCTCACCTTTGATTAACCAACGCCGATAGATGTTCTCCACCACCACAATGGCATCGTCCACCAAAATCCCAATGGAGAAAATCAGCGCAAACAGGCTGACCCGATCAATGGTGAACTCCAAAATCCAAGCAAAAAAGACCGTGACCAAAATCACCACAGGAATCACCAAGGTCACCACAAGAGAGGCTCGTGAACCCAAGAACCACCAGACCAACAAAGTGACAATGCCCGTCGCCACAAAAAGCTTGAAAATCAACTCATTGACTTTCTCATTGGCGCTCTCGCCGTAGTTTCGGGTCACGCTGACGTGTACGTTATCGGGGATCAAGCGGCCTTTCAGCGCCTCTACTTTGGCCAAAATATCGTTGGCCACGCTAACGCCGTTGCTGCCCTTTTTCTTCGCAATCGCCAAGGTCACCGCAGGTGCGCCGTTGGCCACGGGGGTAGCGTCGCTGTAAGCCGCTCCCGAATAATAATTGACCAACTGATTGGTCTCTTCAGGACCGTGAATGACCTTAGCCACATCACGCACATAGACCGGCGCACCAGCACGAATAGCGACCACCAAACGCTCTACATCGCGTGCCGTATGCAAAAATGAGCCTGTGTAAACACGAAAACTTTTATCCCACGCCTCCACACTGCCCACACCGCGTTTGCTGTTGGCGGTACGAATCGTATTGGCTAATTGATCCAGACTGATACCAAAGCCCGCCATGCGTTCCGGCAGCGCCTCCACTCGCAACTGCTCAGAACGGCCACCGACAATAAAACTTTGACTGGTATTTTTGACCTCTTTGAGGCGCTGCACCAAATCCAATGAGAGCAGTCGAATTGCAGCATCATCTAATTCACTCGACCACAACGTCAAGGTCACCACTGGGGTGTCATCGACCCCTTTTGGTTTCACCAAAGGTTGAGATACCCCAGGTGGAATGCGATCCGTATTGGAAGAGAGCTTGTCGTACAGTTTAACCAAGGAGTTTTCCATCTCCTCACCGACTTTAAACTGCACCGTCACCATCGCTGATTCACGTTGTGAAACAGAATAGACGTGTTTCACCCCCGAAATTTCGCTCATCAAGCGTTCCAGAGGATCGGCCACCAAAGTGGCCACCTGCTGCGAAGAAGCGCCTGGATACTGCACAAAAATGTCCACCATCGGCACGGAAATCTGCGGATCTTCCTGTCTTGGGGTCATAGTCAACCCCAAGACACCGATGGCCAAACAGGCCACCAGCAGCAAGGGGGAAAGTGGAGAGTGAATAAAAGCTCGAGCCATGTTACCGGCTAAACCGAGGTGTTTGTCAGCGTCGGGATGCTGTTGGTCTGTCATGCGCCAATCAACCGTTTGTTGTTTGTTGGCACAGCGAAATCACTGTGCCCGAAAGCCGAACCCACTCAACGCAGGTGGCCACCGAAAGCTCAATAAAAGTAGGTTTTACCGCTTTTTTGTTTATCGGAGTTAGTCTCTTCGGAGGCGCTTTTATCTGCGCCTGGAGTCCAACCAGAAGTGATACCAGGAGGTGGATTCACGACCACCTTATCGCCCTCTTTCAAACCGGCAAGAATCTCCACATGATCCGCATCCACCTCGTTGCCCACCCGCACAATGCGCAATGAAGCACCTTCGTCAGCGGTCATCACGAAGACATAAGGTAAACTGCCACGGTGAATCAGTGCCTGCTTAGAGACCATCAACAGAGATTTTTCTGCCGCATTCAGATCAGGAATGGTCACCTCGGCGTACATGCCAGGACCACCTGCAATGCCTTTTGGCAGATCAAATTTGACCGTCACGGTGTGCCGTTTTTGATCCGCTTGTGGGTAAATTTGCGCCACCCGTGCATCCACACGCACATCGCCCACATCCAGTCGAGCTGGGACAAACATGCCACGGCGTAAACCGGCTACTAAACGCGCAGGCACTTCTGATTTAATGCGCAAATATTCCGTCTGCGCAAACACCAGCAGTGCCTGACCGGGCTGAACCGTGTCACCCAGCTCCACCAATTTTTTCAAAATCACCCCATTAAAAGGAGCAATGGATTGGGTATCGCGCAAGCGTGCATCCAAAGCAGCGATATTAGCCCGTGCCGCTGCCAAGCCCGCTTGAGCTTGGCTGACCTGTGTGCCTTGCGAAAAGAGATCAACCTGACGATCCAAATTAGGATTACCATGACCACTCATGCTGCCCCAGTTACGAGTGAAGAACTTATCAAACAGTGAAGGCACCGCCATACCGGGCATCTGATTAATATCATCGGATTTTGGCGACCACAGCTCTTTGGAGTAGTGCATCTGCGCATCACGCAACCCCACCTCAGCCTGAGTCAGCTGCGCCAGTGCTGCATTACGTTGAGCCAGTAATTCAGCGTTACCAATCGCCACCAGCAGCTGATTTTCTGTGGCGCGATCACCCTCTTCGCCAAGTAAAAATTCAATTCTACCCGGGCTTTGAGCCGTTAAAGCAACTTCTTTATAGGGGATAACCGTTCCCCCCAAAGTGACACCGCTGGCCGTTTTACTGACTTCTACCGGGACAATTTTCATCGCCTGAGCACTGTGCGCTGACAGCAGCAGCAGCAACGCAAACCATGTGGAGCGCAAACGAATACGTTCAAAAAACATTTTGTGAGTGAACCTCAAGTTGTTATGTAGTCACAACCATCCATACGCGAAAGAAGACTAAATTGCCGGATCCGACGGCGAGCCATTCTAACACCATTCCATAACAAAGAAGCCACAAATCACTTAAATTATTCTTTTTAATCCTAAAAAATGTTGTAAAAAGGCTACGTCAACAGCCCTCTCTTCTCTTAGCAAAACACTATTCAAACGCCACCGCTTGATTTCGCCCCAAACCTTTAGCGATGTAAAGTGCTTGATCCGCTTGTGTCAATAATTCATCACAGGACTGACGATTTTTTGGCGTTAAAGACGCAACACCCAAGCTAATACTCAGGCGATCACTGATCTCACTGCCAACATGTGGAATGCGTAGCTCATAAATTTTCTGCCGTAACTTATTTGCCAAACTCATCGCCCCCTGCAACGAGGTCAAAGGCAAAATTAGAGTAAACTCCTCTCCCCCATAACGAGCCAACAGATCCCCGCCTCGTGCGGCCACCGGCTCCAATGCCTTCGCCACCCGCTGCAAACAGAGATCCCCTTCCAGATGGCCGTAAGCGTCGTTGTAGGCTTTAAAATAATCAATATCAATCATGATCACCGACAACACCGACCCCATGCGACAGGCTCTCGCCCACTCCGAAGCAAGCGACTCATCCAAATAACGACGATTAGCCACCCCCGTCAAACCATCAATATTAGAGAGTCGTTTTAACTCACGATTGCGCTCTTCCAGCTGCTTTGCCGTCTGTTTTAACGCCTCACACATTAATTCACGCTGTTGATAAAGACGATACGAACGCCCGTGGTAACGTAAACGCGCCAACAACTCCAAACGATCCGGTGTCTTGCTTAAAAAATCATTCGCTCCCATAGCAAACGCATTCGCCTTAATTTCGCTGCCAATTTGACCCGAGAGCACCACCACCGGAATGTCCCTCCCCACAGCATCAATGCGAATCAATTCAAGCAACTCAAGACCACTCATCACCGGCATAACAAGATCCAACACAATCACGGCGGGCCGAACCCCACGGATCATAGCGAGCGCTTGATCAGCCTCAAAACAGCAGTGCAGCAACAACCCCGAGTCTCGCAACATTTTTTTCAATGTCGCCGCCACAATGGGGCTGTCATCAATCAGCAACACAGATAAAACCTGTGCAGGGCGTTTCAGCTCAAGAGGCGTTTGTTCAGCAAATATCATTGATTTCGTCATTATTTCGTCATTATTTCGTCATTATTTAGCACTTAAAATGCCAATTTTTGTCCGAAAAAAGTGAAAGATCTAAGCAATTCACTTTTCAATAAGGAACTGCCGTTATAAAGTAAGTTCATACTCAACATCCCGTCCCCAAGGCAAGGCGTTCATTATGAGTAAAAAAGAGATCAACCTCTGTGATGCAGAAGGCAATACCACCACCCTACCCCTCAAAACCGGCTCCCACGGCCCCACCGTCATCGACATCAGCAACCTCTACCAACAAAGCGGCTATTTCACCTACGATCCCGGCTTCACCAGTACCGCCAGTTGCCGCAGTGCCATCACTTACATCGACGGCGAAGAGGGCATTTTGCTCTATCGCGGTTACCCCATCGAGCAACTGGCCGCCCAGAGCAGCTACATCGAAGTCTGTTACCTGCTGCTCTACGGTGAGTTGCCCAACGGTGAGCAGTTGGCAAAGTTTGACCACATCATCAAACACCACAGCATGGTTCACGAAGGGCTAAAAAACTTCTACTCCGGTTTTCATCACGACGCGCACCCGATGGCCATTATGGTCGGCACCGTCGGCGCACTCTCCGCTTTCTATCACGACTCTACCGACATCACGCAAGCGCGCCACCGCGAAATTTCCGCCCACCGCTTGATCTCCAAAATGCCCACCATGGCCTCCTACTGCTACAAATATTCCAACGGCCAGCCCTTTGTCTATCCGCAGAACCACCTCAGTTACGCGGAAAACTTCTTACAAATGATGTTCTCTCTGCCCTCCGAACCCTATAAAGCCAACCCCACCTTTGTTAAGGCGTTGGATCTGATTCTGATTCTGCACGCCGACCACGAACAGAACGCCAGCACCTCCACGGTGCGTCTCGCCAGCAGCTCGGGAGCCAACCCGTTTGCCAGCATCGCCGCCGGTATCGCTTCACTCTGGGGACCCGCACACGGTGGAGCCAACGAAGCGGTAATCAAAATGCTCGAAGAGATGGTCAATTCGGGTCAAAATATTGAGCACTACATCAAAAAGGCCAAGGACAAACAAGATCCCTTCCGCTTGATGGGCTTTGGCCATCGGGTCTATAAAAACCACGACCCACGCGCCAAAATCATCCGTAACATGTGTCACGAATTGGTCGATGAGCTGGGGGCAGAGAATCAACCGCTGTTTGAAATGGCGATGAAATTAGAGAAAATCGCCCTAGAAGATGAGTACTTTATCCAGCGCCGCCTTTACCCCAATGTGGATTTTTACTCCGGCATCATCCTGCGCGCCATGGGCATTCCGCTGAACATGTTCACCGTGATTTTTGCCATGGCACGCACCGTCGGCTGGATCGCCCACTGGCTGGAGATGATGGACGACCCACAACAGAAAATTGGCCGACCACGCCAGTTGTACACCGGCCATAAACGCCGCGATTACCGCAGCGTTGTAGATCGAGATTAACCAAAATGTAGGGCGCAATAACCGCAGGGCATTGCGCCATCAAACCACAAAGACAACAGCAAAAAGTTATTGCATCACCAGCCACCGGTGCAATACCCCTTGTATATTGCGGCCTATTTGGCCGCCTGCAAACGATAAAAAATCAACCTCGCCAAATCCCGCTGCATGTCTTCGCGCAGCAAAATCTCCTCCTGACTTTTGCCCAATACCCCAGCCACATCGTATTGATAAATCCGCTCCACCGACAACGTTTGCGCCTCAATGGAAAAGGTCTGTCTTGGTGTAGAAACGGTTTCCGGCAACTGTGGCTGATAAACAACAAAGCTCGCCTGATAGCGCAGCTCATACTCACCCACTTTGCCGCTGTCATCAATGGAGAGCACTCGGCGCGAAAACCGCTCGCCGCTCAAACGCAGCACCGCACTGGCCAACTCCGCCTCCTCCACCAGCAACACACCGCTGTCCACCAAGCGTTGGCGTAGCCCATCGGCAATCAAACTGCCTGGCAACGCCTGCAAAAAGGTACGCGCCATCTCGCTGGGCAGAGCCGCACGGCGGGCATCAAAGCCGCGCAGATGAAAACCGCACCCCACCAGTAGAAACAGCAGCAATACGCCCGCCGTTGAACGCACCGAGTTCATTTAAGAAACCACGATATTAATCAAACGCCCCGGCACCACGATCACCTTACGCACGGTTTTATCGGCGGTGAAACGCTGCACATTTTCATCGGCCAGCGCCACCTGTTCACACAGTGCCTTATCGGCATCCAACGGCAGTGAGATTTTGCTGCGCAATTTGCCGTTCACCTGCACCACCATCGACATAGAGGCCTGCTGCAAAGCCGACTCATCAACGCTCGGCCACGCCGCAGTGGCGATGCTGCCAGAGTACCCCAACTGCTGCCACAACTCATGGCAGATGTGCGGCACAATGGGAGCCAGCATGAGCAAGGTGGCCTCCAACAGCTCTTGACGCAGAGCGTGATCCGCAGGCGCATCGCCCTCAAATTTAGCCGCGTCGTTGAGCAGCTCCATCACCGCTGCGATGGCGGTATTAAAGGTCTGTCGCCGCCCCACATCGTCGCTCACCTTGGCGATGGTCTGATGCAACTTAAACCGCAACGCCGCTTGAGTTTCGTTCCACTGCGCGGGGCGTTCGCCCTGCGTGGCCGCTGCCTGATGCTGATGCGCCAAACGCCAGAGGCGTTTTAAGAAACGGTGCGCGCCCTCCACCCCCGCGTCGTTCCACTCCAAAGATTGCTCTGGTGGCGCGGTGAACATGGTGAAAAGACGCACCGTGTCGGCTCCGTATTGTTCCACCAGACCTTGCGGGTCAACGGTATTGCCCTTGGACTTGGACATTTTGCTGCCATCTTTGAGCACCATGCCTTGGGTCAGCAGTTTTTTGAACGGTTCATCGTGCGTGAGCAGCCCCACATCTCGCATCAATTTATTGAAAAAACGCGCGTAGAGCAGATGCAAAATAGCGTGTTCCACCCCACCAATGTAGTGATCCACCGGCAGCCAATAATCGGCGCGCTGATCCAACATGCTCTCGCGGTTGTCACGGCAGGTGTAACGGGCAAAATACCAAGAGGATTCAAAGAAGGTATCAAAGGTGTCCGTCTCACGCTCCGCCGCTTCACCACACTCAGGGCAGCTAACCTGATAAAACTCCGGCATCTTTTTGATCGGCGAACCCACGCCATCAAACACCACCTCTTCGGGCAGCTTCACCGGCAGATCCGCTTCCGGCACCGGTACTGCACCGCAACTGGGGCAGTTGATTACCGGAATCGGCGTACCCCAATAACGCTGCCGAGAAATGCCCCAGTCACGCAGACGGTAGTTCACTCGACGTTGACCCACGCCCCGCGCCTCCACCGCTGTGGCAATGGCATCAAACGCCGCTTCAAAGTCGAGGCCATCAAACTCAGCGGAATTAAACAGCACACCGCGCTCGGTAAAGGCCGCTTCAGAAACGTCCACCGTTGCTGCATCCTTGCGGCGAATCACACTCTTAATCGGCACGCCGTATTTGTGCGCGAACTCCCAATCCCGTTGATCGTGTGCTGGAACGGCCATCACCGCACCGGTACCGTAGCTCATCAAAACAAAATTGGCGGCAAACAGCGGCACCGGCTCCCCAGTGAGCGGGTGTTTGACCTCAATACCGAGGGCAATGCCGCGTTTCTCCATCGTCTCCAGATCCACCTCAGCGGTGCCTCCGGCGCGACAGTCGTCGATAAAAGCGGCGATCTCGGCGTTCGTTTCAGCCGCCTGCAATGCCAGCGGATGTTCGGCTGCCACCGCCACATAAGTCACTCCCATCAGCGTATCCGGGCGGGTGGTGAAGACGCTCAAGGGGGCTTGCCCCTCCACGCCAAACTGCAACTCCAGCCCTTCGGAACGACCGATCCAGTTTTGCTGCATGGTGCGCACCGCCTGCGGCCAGTCGGGCAGATCGTCCAAACCCGTCAGCAGTTCATCGGCGTAATCGGTGATGCGTAAAAACCACTGCGGGATCTCACGCCGTTCCACCAGCGCGCCAGAACGCCAACCCCGACCATCAATCACCTGTTCGTTGGCCAACACGGTCTGATCCACAGGGTCCCAATTGACCTGCGCGACTTTTTTATAGACCAGACCTTTTTTCAGCAGTTGGGTGAAGAGCCATTGCTCCCAACGATAATATTCAGGGTGGCAGGTAGCCAGTTCACGATCCCAATCGTAAGCAAACCCCAGACGCTGCAACTGCTCACGCATGTAGTCGATGTTGGAGTAGGTCCAGTTGGCCGGAGGAACTTTATTTTTTAGCGCGGCGTTTTCCGCCGGAAGCCCAAAGGCATCCCAACCCATTGGCTGTAAGACGTTTTTACCCAACATGCGTTGATAACGGCTGATCACATCGCCGATGGTGTAGTTGCGCACATGCCCCATGTGCAGACGACCACTGGGATAGGGGAACATGGAGAGGCAGTAAAACTTCTCGCGGCTGTGATCGTTGTCTTGGCTCTGAAACGTCTTCTGCTCCGCCCAAAACTGCTGGGCTGCCAACTCTAAGACCTCTGGGTCGTAATGCTCATTCATGGGAATTTAGGCCGTAATTTATCGAAAAAAGAGGCTAATCATACCGAGACTGACACGCTTGAACAAACCACTAAAGAGACTATTTCTTCTCAATCACCGAGAAAATGGCGCATAAAATGGACTAAACTTTAAGAAGCCGCCTCATCTCTACACAACGGGTGCCACACAGGAGAGCCATCGCCATGAAAAATCAATCCAGCAACCACTTGATCGACGCTTACGAACGCATGTTGGAACGCGCCAACCACCTCATTCACGATGCCGAAGAACAGCTCCCCGCCGTGCAGCAGGCACTGAAACAGGCACAAAAAAGCGCCATTGAATTGGGAGAACTGAGCAAAGAGGAGGCGAGTAAAATCGCCGGTTACATCAAACGCGATGCACAAGATGCAGCGCACTACCTCCAGCACAGCGGCAAAGAATTAAAAGATTGGCTGCGCATCGACGCGCAATTGGTGGAAGCCAATCTACTGGATCTTTTCAGCACATTGGCGGATCAAACCCGCATCGAGCTGGACAAACTGGCGGATCAAGCGCGCCACAGCAACGACTACTTTACCGGCGACATCACCAGCCCAGGCAGCTTAGAGTGCCTTAACTGCGGTCAAACCATGCAGTTTCATAAAACCAGCCACATTCCACCTTGCCCAAAGTGCCATAAAACCGCGTTTCGTCGTGAGAAGTCTTAAACAGACTTCGCCAATCGTGCTTTTTTTCCACGCCACCACAACACAGACAAAAGCAGCAGCAACACCGCCAACAGCGGTTTGCTGCCCCAGATCATGTAGCCGGTGCGCCCCTGACGGGGAGCCACCTCAGCCGTCATCACCCACTCGACAAACTTAGGTCCGCGCTGCAATACGTTGCCCTTGTGATCCACAAAAGCCGAAATGCCTGTATTGGTGGCACGCACCAGAGGCCGAGACAACTCCAACGCCCGCATCCGCACAATTTCAAGATGCTGCTCCGGTGCCAAAGAATCCCCAAACCACGCATCGTTACTGACGTTCACCAAAAAATCCGCTTGCGGCAACGCACCCGCCACCACCGCGCCATAGGCACTTTCATAACAGATCGCCACCCCCGCAAAATGCCCCGCCACCGCCAAAGGTGCTTGCATTGCAGACCCAGAGGCCAGATCGGACATGGGAATGACGATAAAACGCGAGAGAAAATCGAGCAAAAAACGCAACGGCATGTACTCACCAAAAGGCACCAAATGCTGCTTATAGTAATGTTCTTCAGGATGGAGTAGATTCAAAACAGCGTTGTAATAGCGTTTTTCCGCAGCATCGGTAAGAAACGTACCCAGCAACAGATCCTGTTTATTTGCCGCCAACTCCGTTGCCAAGGGCTGCAACAGCGCCTCGGCGTTACGAAAAGAAGTTGGCACCGCCGTCTCCGGCCAGACAATCAGATCCGCCTCGCTCTGTTGGCGGCTCAACGCCATGTAACGCTCAATGGAACTGCGCATCCGCTGACGACGGTATTTTTTATCCTGCGGCACATTGCCCTGCAACAGCGCCACCTGAATCGGCTCACCCACCGGCTCGCTCCACTCAAACTGCTCCAGCAGCAGCCCGCCGCCCCAAATCAAGCTCAACATCAGCAGCAGCGAAGCCGCACGTCTGTTTTTCCGCTGCCAGAAAGAGCCGAGCAAAAGCAGCAGCAGCCCCCCCGAAAGCAGGCTCAACCAGCTCAACATCAACACCCCCAGCAGCGGCGCGTAACCGGCCAGCGGTGTGTCCAGATGCGCGTAGCCCAACAGCAACCAAGGGAAACCGGTCAAAAACCAACCGCGAAACAGCTCCATCAACACCCACAAGGCCGGCCCCAACAACAACAGGCGAGCCACTTTAGCCTCAGAGGGCAACGGAAAACGGGCAAACAGATAGCCCAGCAAGGCAAAAAAGAGCGCCAAAAACATCGCAAATAGCAGAGTTAAAAACGCCGCCAGTGGAGCCACCGCGTCACCAAACAGATGCAGGCTGTGATAGACCCACGACACCCCCGTACCAAACAGCCCAACCCCAAACAACCAACCACGCCACGCCGCTTGTTTTGGCTTCAAAGGCAGCCACAACCACAACATCAAAGCCGGAATCAGCACCGCCAACAGACGCACCTCAAACGGAGCAAACGCCAGCGTCAACAGCGCCCCCAACAGCAACGCCAACAGATCCGCCCAGCGCCCACTCAACATCAAACAGACTGGCCTTCGTGTTGTCGCACCACTTGCAGCAGATGCACACGACGTGAATCCGCTCCCAGCACCTTAAAATGCAGATCCGCCATCTGCAACGACTCACCGCAACGCGGCATGTGACCCAGACGGTTCATCACCAAACCACCGATGGTGTCGAACTCCTCATCGCTAAAATCAGACTCAAAATAGCGATTAAACTCCTCGATGGTGGTCAAGGCTTGCACCGTGTAACGCCCCTCGCTGTGCGGACGAATATTGATCTCCTCTTCCAGATCGTGTTCGTCGTCGATCTCGCCAACAATCTGCTCCAAAACATCCTCGATGGTTACCAACCCCGAAACACCGCCGTATTCGTCCACCACCACCGCCATGTGGTTTTGGCTGCTGCGAAACTCTTTCAGGAGACGATTAAGGCGTTTACTTTCGGGAATAAAGACCGCTGGGCGCAAAATGTCGTTGATCTGAAACTCACCTTGCTCGCCTTCGGCGCAGTAACGCAGAAAATCTTTCGCCAGCAAAATACCCAACACCTGATCACGGCTCTCACCGATGACTGGAAAACGCGAATGACCGGAGCCAATCACCAACGGCAAAATCGCCTCCAGCGGTGCGTCTTGCTCCACCACCACCATCATCGAACGCGGCACCATAATGTCTCGCACCCGCATGTCGCCCACCATAAACACACCTTCGATCATGGCCAGCGCATCGCTGCCAAACAGCTCACGGCGTTGAGCGTCGCGCAGCATCTCGATGATTTCGCCTCGGTCTTTGGGCTCACCACCCAACACTTGAATAAAACGGTCTAAAAAAGAGCGGCGATTGCGACTCTCAGAGGGATCTTCATTCATGATGGTGTTGGCCAAAACGGCCTCTGCTCTCCTCGAAAAACGGGTTTATGACGCTTCATAGGGGTTAGGATAGTGCAATTGGGAAAGAATAGAAATCTCTAGTGCTTCCATCTCCTGCGCTTGCTGCGCCTCTTGGTGATCAAACCCCAACAGATGCAGCAGACCGTGGACGCTCAAATGTGCCCAGTGAGCACGCTCTGCTTTATTCTGCTCTGCCGCTTCCCGCTGCACCACCTCAGCACAGAGTGCCAGATCACCGAGATAATCGGCTTCACCCTCCAATTCCGGAAAATCGCTCTGCCACGGAAACGACAAAACATTGGTGGGCTTCTCTTTGCCGCGATACTCGGCGTTCAATCTCTGGCTCTCGTCAGCACTGACAATACGCATTGAAAGTTCCGCCTGCTCCGTTTGCGTCGCCTGCAAACCCGCCAACAACCAAAGACGAAACTCCGCCTCACTGGGCAAATTATTCACCTCACAAGCGAGCTGAAGCTCAAATTCCAGCCCCATCAATGGTCGCTGCGTTCAAAACGCTCGTAGGCGGTGACGATGCGCTGCACCAGCGGATGGCGCACCACGTCCCGTGCTTGAAACTGGATAAAATTAACCCCTTCAATGCCCTGCAAAACGTTGTTCACCTGCTTGAGACCCGACAAAACGTGTTTCGGCAGATCAATCTGAGTCACGTCGCCCGTCACCACCGCCGTGGAACCAAAGCCGATGCGGGTCAAAAACATCTTCATCTGTTCCACGGTGGTGTTTTGCGCTTCGTCCATAATCACAAAAGAGTGGTTCAACGTCCGCCCTCGCATGTAAGCCAAGGGAGCCACCTCGATCACATTGCGTTCGATCAATTTGGCCACCCGTTCAAAACCGAGCATCTCATAAAGAGCATCGTAAATAGGGCGCAGATAGGGATCGACTTTTTGCGTCATGTCGCCAGGCAGAAAGCCCAAACGCTCCCCCGCCTCCACCGCTGGACGCACCAGCACCAGTCGCCGTACCCGCTCTGCTTCCAAGGCCTCCACTGCACAGGCCACCGCCAGATAGGTTTTTCCCGTTCCGGCAGGCCCGACCCCAAAGGTGAGGTCGTTCTGCTGAATGCGGGTCACATACTCTTGTTGATTACGACCACGAGGGTTGATGTAAGCGCGTTTGGTCTGCACCACCACGTTATGCGCACTTTCATCGGCCTCCAATAACAGCTCAATGCCCGACTCCTGCAAAGAGAGGTGCACCCTTTCAGGGGTCAAACTCTCTTCGGCGGTCTGCCGATAAAGGTCTTTGATCACTTCTGCGGCAGCCAAGGCCACCTGTTGATCGCCTTTGAGCTGAAACTGACAACCTCGGTTGTGAATCTCCAAGCCCAAACGGGTCTCCAGCTGGCGCAGATGTTCATCAAACGCACCGGAGAGATTGGCCAGACGTTCGTTGTCCGCCGGTTCCAACAATAGATCCAAAGTATCAGGGGAAGCGTTCAATAGAGGTTCACTTTTATATTAAGGATGGATTCCCGCAGTCGCGAGAATGACGAGCTAAGTTGCATTCGCAGGAATGACGCGCTAAATCGCTGTCACGAAAAAACCGACTTAGATTATTCAGCACGCAATTGCCCTCGTAGGGAGTTGTTTAACGCCTCGGTGATGGTGACGGTGACAAACTGGCCGATCAAGGCCGCATCACCACTGAAGTTCACCACCCGATTGTTCTCCGTGCGCCCCGCCAGTTGTGCCGGATCTTTTTTCGATGGCCGCTCCACCAAGATTTTCTGCTCACTGCCCACCATCCGCCGACTGATCTGCAACGCCATTTCATTGATGCGCTGTTGCAAACGTGCCAGACGCTCTTTTTTCACCGCCATCGGCACTTCATCCAGCATCGAAGCCGCTGGCGTACCTGGACGCGCACTGTAAATAAAGCTGTAAGAGTGATCAAAACCGACCTCTTCAATCAGCGTCATCGTGGCTTCAAAATCGGCATCGGTTTCACCAGGGAAGCCAATGATAAAATCAGAAGAGAGGGTCACGTCAGGACGCGCAGCGCGCAGACGACGAATCTTAGATTTGTACTCAATCGCCATGTGGCCGCGTTTCATCGCCGCCAAAATGCGATCCGAGCCGCTCTGCACCGGCAGATGAACAAAGCTGACCAACTCCGGCACCTGCCGAAAAGCCTCAATCAAGCTGTCGCTGAACTCCACCGGATGCGAGGTGGTAAAACGAATCCGTTCAATGCCCTCGATGGCCGCCACATAATGGATCAGCAGCGCCAAGTCGGCGAACTCACCGTCGTCCATCACACCCCGATAGGCGTTGACGTTCTGCCCCAGTAAGTTGATCTCCCGCACCCCTTGCGCCGCCAGTTGTGACACCTCCACCAGCACCTCATCAAAGGGACGGCTCACCTCTTCACCACGGGTGTAGGGCACCACGCAGAAGGTGCAATATTTACTGCACCCTTCCATCACCGAGACAAAAGCCGTCGGCCCTTCGGCACGAGGCTGAGGCAGATGATCGAACTTTTCAATTTCAGGAAACGAAATATCCACCACCGAACGGTGATTTTTTTGCACCTCGCTCACCATCTTTGGCAAACGGTGCAGCGTCTGAGGGCCAAACACCATATCGACATAAGGCGCACGCTCACGCAGAGCAGCGCCCTCTTGACTGGCCACGCAGCCCCCCACACCGATCACCAAATTGGGATTTTTCTGCTTCAGCTTGCGCCAGCGTCCGAGCAGCGAGAAGACCTTCTCTTGCGCCTTTTCACGAATCGAACAGGTGTTGAGCAGCAGGATGTCCGCCTGCGCGGCATCGTCGATCAGCTCGGTTTTCTGTTCGGCATTGAGCACATCCAGCATTTTGGCCGAATCGTACTCGTTCATCTGACAACCGTGGGTTTGGATAAATACTTTACGCGCCATAACTCTACACACAAAAGATCAAACGGGGGATTTTACACGCATGAGATGACTGTGCGCCAAAAAAAATCGCAAAAACAGCCCATTTCTTCTACAATCGCTCCCTGCCGCGCAAACCGGCGAACTCTTAACACGTCTTTTACCGACCAGAACAACAGGCAGGAAATACCCCGCTATGAGCAACAGCTACCTCTTTACTTCCGAATCCGTCTCCGAAGGCCACCCAGATAAAATCGCTGATCAAATCTCCGATGCCATATTGGATGCCCTACTAGAACAGGATAAAAATGCCCGTGTTGCCTGTGAAACCCTAATCAAAACCGGTGTGGTCATGGTCGCAGGCGAGATTAGCACCTCCGCTTGGGTGGATCTGGAAGAAATCGTACGCAACACCATTTTGGAGATCGGTTACAACAGCTCCGAGATGGGCTTTGATGGCTCCACCTGTGCGGTGCTCAATGCCATCGGCAAACAGTCCAGCGACATCGCCATGGGCGTGGATCGTTCCGCCCCAGAAGAGCAAGGTGCCGGTGAT
>JAUZRS010000067.1 GCA_030950195.1 Gammaproteobacteria bacterium
TCCCGAAAAAGGCGACCTGATCTACCGCTCTGGTGCCGACATCGCCTGCATTCGACTGGAAAAATTTCTGTTTAAACATGGGGTGTGTGGTCTCTATCAACAACCCTTTTTTGAATGCTTAGAACAAACTATTTTATTGCAAAAAGCAGGCATCTCCACCCCGAAAACCGTCTACTCGCTGCGCGCTGATCGACGTTTATTAACCCGCCACATTGAATATTTAGGCGGCTTTCCGCTGGTGATAAAAATACCGGGCTCCGAGGGTGGCATGGGTTTGATTCAGGTGGATTCCTACCCCGCCCTGACCTCCTTACTGGATCACTTAGGTGGTTCGCCGCTGTTGATGGAATACATCGAACACGCCTGCTCTTATCGTTTGGTGGTGCTCGGCGATGAGGTCATCGCCACGAAAACCCTCTACCCCGCTGCCGCTGATTTTCGCAGTAACAGCCACGGTGGCCAGAGTGATTACCGACTTGAGGTGCCAACAGCAGCAAAAGAGATCGCGCTGCACGCCGCGCAGATTTTACAATTGGAATTCGGTGGAGTGGATATTTTAGCGCGCCCCGATGGCACACTGGTTTTTGCTGAGCTGAATTTCCCCTGCTATTTCGCCGACCAACAAAATGAAGGAGGTGTTGATATCAGTGGTAAAATATTGGATTATTTACGTGCAAAAAGCAGAATCGAAAAAACAACCTAATCTGGAGAGTCTTATGACAACACGCCGCCGATTTTTAACCTACCTCGCCACCGGCCTACTGGCCAGTGCCCCGATTCATCATCTGCTCGCCGATGACGATGATGACGACGACGACGACGACAAGAAAAAACGCAAAAACAAACACCATGATCGTGATGACGATGATGACGACGACGATCATGATGATGACAAAAAAGACCGTTATCACAGCAGCAACCCTCACCAGCCCCCGATGGACAGCACCAGCTCTGCAACCCAACGCCGCATGAGCCCACAAGAGTGGCAGCGTTACATGCAGTCTCAAATGCCCTACCCTGCCAACCCGCACCAAAACCGTCAGCCCGCAATGCCGCGCCCCATGCAAAATGCCGAACAACAGGCCAAGCAGATGAAACACCGCGCCATTCAAGCCGAACAACGCAGCAAACAAAACGCAGAACAGCGTTTCAAACAGCAGTAACAACCAGAATAGGGCGGAAAATGTTCCGCCCCTTGTACCTACGGGTAAACAAAAAACACCCACAAAAAAACCCCGCCCTGTTAAACAGAGCGGGGTTTTTTTAAGGCTCAGAAAAAAGCGTATTTAAGGCGCAATCGCCACCGTCGCGCCAGAAATCAGCGTCCGAGTGGTTGTACCTGTCAGCGCATCGTAGCTCATCTCATAAACCGCGACACCCGCATCCAACTGCGCTTGAGTGCCCCAATAACGCACTTTCACTTTGACCCGACCGCTGGCTTTTACCTCCTGTTTGCCTTCACCCACCTGTTCAGAAGCGACGTTGGCATCGTTAGGATCACCAACATAAAGCTCAAAGCGCGTTTTGGTCTCGCGAGAGGGTGGCACAGGAACCACCACAGGCAAACCACTCACACCGACTTTAATCAAGTTGCTCGTTGCGCTGTTGGCTGCCGCATCCAAAGCGTTATCATCCAACGCATTCGCAAACACACGTCCACTGCCCGAAGGATCATGAGTCTGCCAATTGGCATCCACCATCACGCCAGTATCATCGAAACAGCTGTCGCCGTTGGTGTCGTTGATGTCCGCATCACGGCAAAAGGTGGCCAATAACAGACCGCCATTGGCATCAAACTCTTCTTTACGATGTTCAACCGAGGAGAGACCCTCTTCATCATCCTGCTGCATGCTGCGTACAAAACCACCAGTATCATCGGCACGACCTTCAACAGAAGCGGCCTCAGAACGCTCAATAGGCACTCCATTTTTAACCTTGGTTTTGGATTCATTCTCGGTGAAACTCAGCTCAATACCGCTGATTGCCACCTCGGAAGGAATTTCTTTCAAGGTCAAGAGAGACTCTTTCAACTCGGTTTTATTACGCTTGGTCTCTTCCTTGCTGCCCCGCACCGTCATGCTGTCGCCGTTAACGGCATCGGCAATGAAGCTGTATTGATAGGATTCAATTTCAGTTCCTTTACTGATCTCTTCCAATAAAGAGACCCGTGCATGATCTTCTGACCATCTGAAAGTGAAGTCTGCTGTTTCACCTCGATCCAGATCTCGAAACGCAGCCGCACCCGCACCACCAGTCCCAGTCCCAGTCCCAGTCCCAGTCCCAGTCCCAGCACCAGCACCAGCACCAGCACCAGCACCAGCACCAGCACCAGCACCAGCACTATCTGCTGCCACCACCACAACGTATCTCAACGCCGCAGGCAACATGCGTAAGCTGTATTTATACTCTTCCGCCGAGGTAGTGGTTAAGGTAGCAAATTCAAAGCGATTATCAATCGCAATTAAATCACCCACTTTTGGCCATGAACCAGCTGAGCCATCAGCAGTAATACCATTGGCTCGGTCCCGCGCCGACAACAAAGCCGCATCCACTTGTGCCTGAGTCAGATCATCGTCTTTTAAAATGCGCGCTGACAACGCCCGATAGACTCGATCCGCCATCGCTTGCGTATAAGTGATCTCAAAGGTGCCTGCTGGAACCGAACAGATGTCATCCGCAGCGGTGGTTTGACACTGGCTCACCAAGTTGTCCCACAATTTATCCACCAAGACAAACTGATCGGCAATCTGTGTTTGACGGCGTTTCATCTGCCGCGCAAAGGTTTGCAAACGTTGATAGCCAAAACTCACAGGAGCAGCCACGGGTGTCGTAACAGGTGTCGTAACAGGTGTCGTAACGGGTGTCGCCACTCGCAGGCTTTTCACCGTGCCGTTACTCAGCAAAGATTTAGGAATCGTAACGCTGTAGGTTTCCGGCACGTTTTGCAACAAACCGGTGTCTGCTGGCGCTGAACCACCACCCCCGCCGCCACAGGCAGATAATACCAATGCACTTAATACCGACACAGATAAAGACAGTTGCCGTTTTTTATTCATCACGCTCTCCTTGAGGACTATAGGTAACCCATATGGCCCCATAATAGAAGGTAAATTACAACACACCAAGCCCTAAAGTTCTAATTTGGGAGCGGGTTCTCACTCTTTATTTCCTAACCACGCCGCACCCCGTACTCCGCTGCTGTCGCCATGCACAGGCGGCAACAAACGGGTATTCACTTGATCAGAAAAAACATACCGACCCCAAAGCTTGGGCACGTTGTTATACAAACGGCTCACTTTAGAGAGTCCACCGCCCAATACAATCACCTCAGGATCCAACACATTGATGATCTGCGCCAAGGAACGCGCCATTCGATCTTCATAACGCAGCAGGGTTGCCTCACAGACCGCATCTCCCACAGCTGCCTGCGCCACAATCTGCTCACCCGCCAACGGTTCACCCGTCACCGCCAGATGATCCCGCGCCAAACCGGTACCGGAGATCCACGTCTCAATGCAGCCCTGCTGACCGCAATAACAACGTGAGCCTGATACTTCATCTTCCCTCGGCCACGGCAGCGGGTTATGCCCCCACTCACCGGCAATGGCATTGGAGCCGTGCAACACACGCCCATGTACCACCAAGCCACCACCACAACCGGTACCAACGATCACCCCAAACACCACATTCGCCCCAGCCCCTGCACCGTCGGTGGCCTCCGACAAAGCAAAACAGTTGGCATCATTGGCCATCGGCACCGAACGCTCAAGCCGTCGCTCAATGTCCTGCTGAAACCGTTTGCCATTCAAACCCACATTGCTGGAGTTTTTATGCAACCCCGTAGCGGGCGAGATCGCCCCTGGAGTACCCATACCCACACTGCACGAACACCCCACTTGTGCCTCAAAAATCCGCACCAGATCCACCACCGCTTGCAACGTAGCGGGGTAATCGTTTTTAGGCGTTGCCACCCGTTGGCGCTGCACAATCAGACCGTCTTCTTGCATGACCACCGCTTCGATCTTAGTACCACCCAAATCAATCCCAATTCGCATCTTATGTTGACCTTTTTGCACTTGACATTGGATACTTATACACACACTTTTTTTATAGATTTAAAGACCTAGAAAAAAATGCCCTAACAAACAAAAAAATTAAAAAAAAGATTAACTCATTGTTTTTTATTGATTTTATTTTTTTGATCAAAAAAACATCAGTTTGTTTCAAAGCCCGTCAAAACGTCCTCAATGAGCCTAGTTAACAACTAATCCACAGAGTTATCCACAGACTCTGTGGATAATGATACTTTTCCCTAAATAATGAAGTAGTTAGCTCAAAAAAACCCCAACAAAGATTTAAAGTTCTAGTCATCAAGGGCTTGACAAGCCCCTACATTACTCAAAAATTTATCTCGAATTTAGTCTGAAAAAGAGGCGAAATTCTAACAAAACCAACTTGACATCACCGTTTTTATTTCATTCAAGAAACAATCAAAAAATCCCGCTTTTGATTCAAACACAAGATATAGAAACAAGCCGCAAAAGTAAGTTGTTCAGCAACCTTCTACAGCGCCTCAATCAGCCGCAACAACAGTGGCTTAAGGCCCATATGAAGACCTTCTTTACAACAAAGAAAAAACACCATATATAGCCACGAACACAACAAGTTGTGTTTTGCGATAAAAATTAACCCATGGTATTGTGCCTGCGCCAATTAAGTGGAACGCCCAACCCAACTCTTATTCATTAAAAAAAGACCGAACAAGCATGTCCAGCGAACAACAGAAACAAGCCAATACTTCGATCAATTACCGTGTTATGCGCCGTAATGGCAAAACCACCCCGTTTGACAAAGAAAAGATCAAACTGGCCATGAGCAAAAGTTTTCTGGCCGTTGAAGGCGATAGCGCCTCCGCCAGCCACCGCATCCATGAAATTGTCGATAACCTCACCGAACAGGTCAGTTACGCCCTGATGCGCAGCCGCCCCAGCGGTGGCACCTTTCACATCGAAGACATACAAGATCAGGTAGAACTGTCACTGATGCGCGCTGGCGAACACAAAATTGCCCGCTCTTATGTCATCTACCGTGAAGAACACGCTCGTAAACGTGCTGCAAACGAAGCTGAAACCGAGTCCAGCGTCCCAGAAAGTGAAGAGCTCGCCCCCACAGAGATCATCACCGCTCTGCAAGAGAGCCAACTGTCGGTGCTGCTTGCTAATGGCAGCCGCAAAGCCCTTGATGTGGCGCGTCTGCAAACCATCATCACCGAAGCCTGCCAGAACTTAGCAGAGGTCGATCAAGAATTGATCCTCAAAGAAGTCCGCCGCAACCTTTACGACGGCGTGACGGAAAAAGAGCTCAGCAGCGCACTGGTCATGAGCGCCAGCATGTTGATCGAGCGGGAACCTAACTACAGCCAAGTAGCGGCACGTCTGTTGATGGATCACATGCGCCGCGAAGCTCTGAGCTTCCTCAGCGGCCACAGCAGCGAAGCCACTCAGAGCGAAATGGCCGAGCGTTATCCGCACTACTTCGCCCAATACATCAAACGCGCCGCTGAACTGGAACTGCTGGATGAAAAACTGGCCAACGAATACGACCTAGAACGCCTCGGTTACGCCCTGCTGCCCGAGCGAGACAATCAGTTTACCTATCTCGGTCTGCAAACCCTCTACGACCGCTACTTTATCCACCACTACGACACCCGCATTGAGCTGCCACAAGCCTTCTTTATGCGCGTCGCCATGGGACTGGCGATCAACGAAGTAGACCGTGAAAGCCGTGCCATCGAGTTCTACCAACTGCTCTCCAGCTTCGACTTTATGAGCAGCACCCCGACCCTGTTTAATTCCGGCACCCTGCGTCCGCAGCTCAGCTCCTGTTATCTAACCACCGTGCCCGATGACCTTTACGGCATTTTTGATGCGATCAAAGACGATGCCATGCTCTCCAAATTTGCCGGAGGTCTGGGCAACGACTGGACCCCAGTACGGGCGATGGGCTCGCACATCAAAGGCACCAACGGCAAATCCCAAGGGGTGGTGCCGTTTCTGAAAGTGGCCAACGATACAGCGGTAGCCGTTAACCAAGGCGGGAAAAGAAAAGGAGCCATGTGTGCCTATCTGGAAACTTGGCATCTGGACATCGAGGACTTTTTAGAGCTGCGCAAAAACACCGGTGACGAGCGTCGTCGTACCCACGACATGAACAGCGCCAACTGGATTCCCGACCTGTTTATGAAGCGCGTCTCCGAAGAAGCACAGTGGACGCTGTTCTCGCCCGACGACACTCCTGATCTGCACGATCTCTACGGCAGCGAATTTGAAACCCGTTATTGCGAATACGAAGCCAAAGCGGAACGCGGTGAGATCAAGCTGAGCAAACAGATCCCAGCACAAGAGCTGTGGCGCAAAATGCTCGGTATGCTGTTTGAAACAGGCCATCCGTGGATCACCTTTAAAGACCCCTGCAACATTCGCTCACCGCAGCAGCATGTGGGTGTGGTTCACAGCAGTAATTTATGTACAGAGATAACTTTGAACACCTCTGCCGATGAAATTGCGGTCTGCAACTTGGGTTCGATCAACTTGCCCGCGCACATCGCGGCCGACGGCACGCTGGATAACGCCAAATTGCAGCGCACCATCACCACCGCCATGCGGATGCTCGATAACGTCATCGACTACAACTACTACAGCGTCCCCAAAGCGCGCCGCTCCAACCTGCGTCATCGCCCCGTAGGCATGGGTTTGATGGGCTTCCAAGACGCGCTCTATAAAATGCGTGTGCCCTACGGCAGCAACGAAGCGGTCAGCTTTGCCGATCTGAGCATGGAGACCATCAGCTATTTTGCCATCCAAGCTTCCAGTGATTTGGCCGCCGAACGGGGCAGCTACAACAGCTACCAAGGCTCTCTCTGGGATCAGGGCATTCTGCCCATCGACTCTTTGCAAACCTTGGCCGACAGTCGCGGTGCCTATTTGCAGACCGACATGAGCCAAAGTCTTGATTGGGATGCGCTGCGCCAGACGGTAAAAAAACAGGGGATGCGTAACTCCAATACGATGGCCATTGCGCCCACCGCCACCATCTCCAATATCTGTGGGGTGACCCAATCCATCGAGCCGACCTATCAGAACCTGTTTGTGAAATCGAACCTCTCCGGCGAGTTCACCGTCATCAACCCGCACTTGGTTCACGACCTGAAACAGTTGGGGTTGTGGGATCAGGTGATGGTCAATGATCTGAAATACTACGACGGCAGCTTGCAGACCATCGACCGCATTCCCGATGAGCTAAAAGCCCTCTACGCCACCGCCTTTGAGATGGACGCTCGCTGGTTGATCGAGGCCGCCGCACGGCGACAAAAGTGGCTCGATCAAGCCCAATCGCTCAACCTGTACATGGCCGAACCCTCAGGGCCAAAGCTGGATAACATGTACAAACTGGCGTGGATTCGCGGTCTAAAAACCACCTACTACCTGCGCTCCATTGGCGCGACGGCAGCAGAAAAAACCTCTGGGGACAGCGGTGACGAGGTGGAAGAAGAGAGCAACAAAGCACCCAAAATGTGCT
>JAUZRS010000068.1 GCA_030950195.1 Gammaproteobacteria bacterium
TTAATCCGATACTCAGCCGAACGTGCATGAGCCACCAAGCCCTCACCGTGCGCCAAAATAGACGCGGTGCGCCCCAGCGTTGAACCACCCTCAGCAGAGCAGCCGATCAAGCTGGAGCGTTTTTGAAAATCGTACACCCCCAACGGCGACGAGAACCGCGCCGTGCGCGAGGTGGGCAACACATGATTCGGACCGGCGCAATAATCGCCCAGCGCCTCAGCGGTGAAACGCCCCATAAAGATCGCACCCGCGTGACGAATCTCCTTGGCCATATCCTCGGCGTTCTCCACCGACAGCTCCAGATGTTCTGGCGCGATAAAGTTAGCAATACGCACCGCCTCATCCAGATCCTTGACCTGAATCAACGCCCCACGCTCACTGAGGGAGGTTTCGATGATCTGCCGCCGTGGCATCTCATCCATCAGTCGCTTAATACTCGCCTCCACTTGATCCAGATACGCCGCATCGGGGCAGAGCAAAATAGACTGCGCATCTTCGTCGTGTTCCGCTTGTGAAAACAGATCCATCGCAATCCAATCGGGATCGGTTTTGCCATCACAGATGATCAAAATCTCCGACGGTCCGGCAATCATGTCGATGCCCACGGTGCCAAACACCTTCCGCTTGGCACTGGCCACATAAATATTGCCAGGGCCGACAATCTTATCCACCTGTGGCACCGTTTCTGTGCCGTAGGCCAAGGCCGCCACCGCTTGCGCCCCACCAACGGTGAAAACGCGATCCACCTCCGCCAAACAGGCCGCCGCCAAGACCAACTCATTGACCTCACCGCCTGGAGTGGGCACCACCATAATCAACTCCGCCACCCCAGCCACTTTAGCGGGGATGGCGTTCATCAACACCGAGGAAGGATAAGCCGCCTTGCCGCCCGGCACATACAAACCGACTCGATCCAGCGGCGTTACCTGCTGACCCAAAACCGTGCCATCCACTTCGGTGAAACTCCACGAACTCATTTTTTGATGTTCAGCGTAAGCTTGCAGACGCTGCACCGAGAGGCGTAAGGCTTCACGTTGCACTTTAGGGATGCTCTCCAAAGCTTGACGCAGACGCGCTTGCGGAATCTCCAACTCGGCCATCGAGTCCACACTCAGGGCATCAAAACGAGCGGTGTACTCCAGCAGTGCGGCATCGCCTTGCGTTTTGACCGCCGTCAAAATCTCCGCCACCCGCGCTTGAATCGCCTCATCAGAGCCACTCTCCCACGCCAGCAGTGATTCCAGCTGAGCCTGAAAGCCCTCTGCCATTGAGTCCAAGCGTTTTATCATCGTCATCACAGCGCCTCCTCAGTCTGTTTCAAGCTGCGCCGTTCACGCACCGCTGCGGCCAATTCATGCAGCAACGGCACCGTGCTCTGCCAATCAATACAGGCATCGGTGATGCTCTGACCGTAAACCAAATCATCCACGTCAATGACATCCTGCCGTCCCGCCACTAGATGGCTCTCCAACATCAAGCCAAAAATACGCTCATCACCCTTGCTCACTTGATGCGCCACATCCAAACAGACATTACCTTGCCGTTCGGGCATTTTACGGCTGTTGGCGTGGCTGCAATCCACCATCAAACGCGGCAGCAAGCTGGCTTTGCTCAACAAACCGGAGGCATCATCGACACTGGCGGCATCGTAATTGGGCTGCTTGCCGCCACGCAAAATCACATGGCAATCGGGGTTGCCACTGGTGGCAAAAATCGCCGAATTGCCGCCCTTGGTGACCGAAAGGAAATTATGTGGCCGCGAAGCCGAACCGATCGCATCCACTGCCACCTGCAAGCCGCCGTCGGTGCCGTTTTTAAACCCCACCGGACAAGACAAACCCGAGGCCAATTCACGATGCGCTTGGCTTTCGGTCGTGCGCGCCCCAATCGCCCCCCAAGAGACCAGATCGGCAACGTACTGCGGGCTGATCAGATCCAGATATTCGGTACCGGCAGGCAAACCCATTTCGGCAATGTCTGACAGCAGGTGACGCGCCAGCCCCAAACCTTTGTTGATCTCAAAACTGCCATCCAGATCGGGGTCGTTAATCAGCCCTTTCCAGCCAACGGTGGTGCGTGGTTTTTCAAAGTAAACCCGCATCACAATCAGCAGCTCTTTTTTCAGTTCTTGGCTGACCGCCTGTAATTTGCTCGCATAGTCACGCGCCGCTTTTGGGTCATGAATGGAACAAGGCCCAACAATCACCAACAAGCGATCATCACGGTTATGCAAAATATCGCCAATACCTTGACGCGCTTCAAACACCGTCTTGGCTGCCGCCTCACTGAGCGGGTGCTGAGCGTGCAGCTCACGGGGTTTCAGCAGTTTTTTAATCTCAACAATGCGCAAATCGTCGGTTTGATATTTCATCGCTCTTTCCTTACTCAGACTCAACCGCAGCGGCAAAGCGTTCAATCAGCTGCTGCACTCGGGCGTGTTTCATTTTCATCGACGCTTTATTGACCACCAAGCGGGAGCTGATGTCAGCAATGTGCTCCATCGGCTCCAGACCGTTGGCACGCAAGGTGTTGCCAGTGTCCACCACATCCACGATCAGATCGGACAACCCCACAATCGGCCCCAACTCCATCGAACCGTAGAGTTTGATCACCTCTACCTGTCGCCCTTGCTCAGCAAAATAACGCTGCGCGCAGTTGACAAATTTGGTCGCAATGCGCAGCCGTCCCTGTTTTGGCTCCACAAAGCCAACGGGGCCTGCGGTCATCAATTTGCAACGGGCGATTTTCAGATCCAGCGGTTCATACAAGCCCTCGCCACCGTGCTCCATCAAAACATCTTTGCCCGCCACACCCACATCCGCCGCACCGTACTGAACGTAGGTTGGCACATCGGAGGCGCGAATAATAACCAACTTCACATCATCGTGGTTGGTGTCCAAAATCAGCTTGCGGCTCTTTTCAGGGTCATCCAACGGCTCGATACCGGCAGCGGCCAGCAAGGGCAAAGTCTCTTTGTAAATCCGCCCTTTGGAGAGGGCAATGGTTAATCCATGTTTCATTGTTGTACTCATGAAATTCAGTCGGGAAGACGACGAATACTGGCACCCAACAGCGCCAGCTTCTCTTCAATGCGTTCGTAACCACGGTCAATGTGATAAATGCGATCCACCACCGTTTGACCCGTGGCAATCATGCCCGCCAAAATCAAGCTGGCGGACGCGCGCAAATCAGTGGCCATCACCGGCGCACCGGTCAATTGAGCCACACCGGTGACAATGGCCGTATTGCCTTCAATGCGAATATCAGCCCCCATGCGTTGCAGCTCTTGCACATGCATAAAACGGTTTTCAAACACCGTTTCGGTGATGCGACCCACGCCATCGGCCACCGCATTCATGACCATAAACTGCGCCTGCATGTCGGTGGGAAAGTCAGGATAAGGGGAGGTGCAAATGTCTACTGCGTTTGGTCGTGCGCCCTGCATGTCCAACTCAATCCAGTTGGAACCGGTGTCCAACACCGCTCCGGCTTCACGCAGTTTATCCAGCACCGCATTAAGCAGCGTTGGATCGGTATCTTTTACCAAAATACGCCCACCGCTGATGGCCGCTGCCAGTAAAAAGGTACCGGTTTCGATTCGATCTGGCGTAACTCGATAACGTTGACCTTCGAGTTGCTCCACCCCTTCAATGGTAATGGTCGAGGTACCGGCTCCAGAGACCTTCGCCCCCATGCCGTTAAGGAAATTGGCCAGATCCACCACTTCCGGCTCACGAGCGGCGTTATTCAGCACCGTAGTGCCATTGGCCAAGGCGGCGGCCATCATTAAGTTTTCCGTGCCGGTCACCGTCACCACCGACAGATTAATCTGTGCGCCCTGTAGGCGTTCGCACTGCGCCTTGATGTAACCGTTCTCCACCACGATTTCAGCTCCCATCGCCCGCAGCCCTTCAAGGTGCAGGTCCACGGGGCGCGAACCGATGGCACAGCCGCCTGGCAAAGAGACTTCGGCTTTGCCAAACCGCGCCAACAGCGGGCCGAGCACCAAAATGGAGGCACGCATGGTTTTCACCAATTCGTAAGGCGCGACCAGCTCCGTTACCTCGCTGGCATCGGCTTCGATGGCCATTTTTTCATCCAAAGTCAGCCGCATCCCCATGCGCCCCAAAAGCGCCATCATGGTGGTCACATCGTGCAGATGAGGGACGTTTTCCACCACCACAGTGCCTTGGGCGAGCAGAGTACCTGCCAAAATGGGCAGAACGGCGTTTTTCGCACCGGAAATGCGCACGGAACCGCTCAGAGGGCGACCCCCATTGATCAGCAATTTATCCATGAAATATGGGCTTCTTAGATGATATTGAGATAAAAAGGAGGCCAATCATATAGAAAAACGACGAGCAGAGAAACCGGACAAAACAGTGGACATGAGAGAAATCGCCAATCACGGTGGTCATTACGCTCTATTTTGATTAGCCTTGCTGTAGGGGCGGAATATTTTCCGCCCAATATCTACCCAATATCCGTCCAATGCCAACTTTCCCCATATTGGAGAACACGATGGCCACAACCGCCCCCTTTAAGCCACACCCTCACGGCTTCAGCATCGCCGATTATCACCGCATGGTGCAGAGTGGCATTTTATCCGCACAGGATCATGTTGAATTAATCCAAGGAGAAGTCATTGATATGGCACCCATTGGCAGCCAACACGCCGGAATTGTGAATAAACTGGCAATCGCCTTAACCCTTGCCACAAAGCGCAAGCGGAAATTCCTGAGGTCTGGATTGTCAATGTGGAGGGCAAGGCACTGGAGATTTATCAGCAGCCGATTGATGGGGTTTATCAACACTCGCAACGGCTTGAAACCTTGGGGGAAATCATCCCCGTTGCTTTGCCTGATGTAAAGTTGGAGTTGGGAGCGCTGTTTGGTAAATGATGTTGGGCACCATGTACCCAACCTACGCAGGGTTAACAGAGAGTTAATGAGTACCCGCTAACAACCCATGAACGCTTAAATCTTCATCCAAATCCGGCCAATGAATGCCCTCTCCATCCCCCAGCAGCACCCAATTTTGACGCTGTTTTTTCGTTGCCTGTGCCAAAGTAGGAAACCAAACTAAAGGTGCAGAAATGGTGCGCCCATCCAACAACTCGACCGTTAATGAATCCTCATTACAGATAATATTATGAGCCAGTGGATGTAACTCAACGGCTAAAGTACTCATTCCAAGCCTCCAAAAGGATCTCTTTATGCTCAATAACAATGGACTCTAGCTTTCTTAACTCCTTGGGAGAAAAGCGAGTCGAACTGGCCAAAGCAACGGGTTTCAGCCAAAATTTAGCCAACATACGATCTTGCTGAATATGGATGCCATTCTCGTTACTGTAAAAGAAAAAACGAAAGACTCCTATTCTTAAGACTGTGGGCATCCTCAAATTCTACATCGGCTTACTATGGAGGTCACCCTATTTCCAAGCACAAAAAAAGCCCCGCCAAGAAACCTCAGCGGGGCTTTTTTCAACCATCAAAAACTGCGGCTTATTTAGCGGCAATCTCTTCCAGTCGAGTCGCACGAATGATCTGACCGTCCAGCGCCGAGTCTTTCGCCGAACGACCGTACGCCACACTCATCAGAGTGGAGTAGTAGGTCACTGGCATATTAAACTTGGTGCCGTATTTGGCGTTAATCTGATCTTGATAAACCTCAACGTTCATCTGACAGACCGGACACGGGGTGACGATCATCTCGGCACCGCCATCGTAAGCCGCTTCAATGATGTCTTTGATCATCGCTTGGGATTTCTCTGGCTCAGAGAAAGCCAAAGCACCGCCACAACATTGGACTTTTTTGTCGTAGTTATCAATTGGCTCTGCGCCCAAGGTCTCAACCAACTTGTCCAAGTATTTTGGGTTCTCGAAAGATTCGCCCTCGATCCCAAAAGGACGGTTGGTTTGACAGCCGACGTAACCGGCAATCTTGATCCCTTCCAGCGGTTTTTTCACCTTCGCACCGATGGCGTCGTAACCGAAATCTTCGATTAAGACCTCCACCATGTGTTTGATCGGGGTTTCGTTTTTCAACTTCAAACCCGCCATCGCCAAGGCTTCATTGGTCTCCGCCATCAAATCGCTGTTTTCACTCAAACGCTCTGAAGTTTCGCGGGTCGCCAACCAACAGGCCGCACAGGTGGCCACAATCTCTTGACCTGGGTTGTGCTCTTCTGACAACGCGATGTTACGCGCCGACAGCGCCATGCGTGGCAGTTCGCCACCACTGGCGTAACCAATCGACGCTGAACAACAGTTCCAATCTGGAATGTGATTCAGCTTAATGTCCAACTCCTCACACATCGAATTCACCGAGATGAGGTAGTTGGACGATGAGGCTCCCTTCTGCGAAGAGCAACCTGGGTAAAACGAATATTCTTTAGTCGCCATCGTTCAGCTCCTTAGGCGTTCATGTTCTTTTCAATGCGGGCCGTTTCGATCTCTTGGGCTTTTTTCACCATCGCTTGGAAACCATCAAGATCCTTCACTTTATGGCCACCGAAGATCTCCATCGGACTCATGCGCTTGGTTTTCAACATGCCCAAACCGATATCTTTCATCTTCAGCGAGGTTTTAACACCCTCGGCAAAACCGTTCATAAAGTAGAGGTTCAAGCCCAATTTCAGCTCGTTAACCCGACCTTTTTTAACCAAATTGTCCCAGAAATGCTGGGCAAATTTAGCCGTCTGCTGACCTTTAGGCACCAGACCCAAACGCTTCGCGTAACTGGCCAAACCGTGCATGATGTGGGTGATCGGTACTTCACGTGGGCAACGCACCACACAGTTGTAACAAGAAGTACACATCCACATGGAATCGGAGCTAAGCACCTCTTCCCGTTTACCGGCACGGATCATCATAAAGAGCTTTTGGGGTGAGTGCTCCCAGTGCGAGCCGAGCGGGCAAGAACCCGAACAGACACCACACTGCATACACATTTTAACCCAATCGCCCTCTTCGACGTTGGCCTCCACTTCATGGAGGAAACTGTTGCGATATTTTTCCACCATCGCAATGTTAAGTTCGCTCATGTCAATCTCCTAGAATTTGAAGGGGCTCATGCCGATCTTCTCAATGGTGTCGGCCATATCGTTGATCAACTGCGGCGCACGCTGGATGTCGGTGATGGCCACTTCGTATGTCGAGACCCGCTCCTCTTCCAGATTCAACTGCTGCAAGGTATCGGCGATTTTGCTCATCCGCATGGTGGCCATTTCTGAACCCTTAACAAAATGACACTGATAATCGTCACCCTTCTGACAACCCATCAAGACCACACCATCGTAACCTTCACTCAAAGCGTCGGTTAACCAGACGGTGTTCACAGACCCCAAACAGCGGACGGGAATCACCCGTGCCCACTGGCTGTAGTGGTAACCGTTTTTGGCTCCCATATCCAGTGCAGGATAAGCGTCGTTTTCACAAGCCAGCACCAAGATCCGTGGTTTTTCATCAAACTCATCGGGAATATCGACGTTTTTGATCTGATTACCCACCGTATCAACGGAGTAGTTATCAAAGGAGATCACCCGTACTGGACAGGCTCCCATGCAGGTACCGCAACGGCGACAACGGGATTCATTGAACTGCGGGAAACCACGCTCATCTTCGTTAATGGCACCAAAAGGACACTCTACAGTACAACGTTTGCACTGGGTACAGCCTTCTTTACGGAACAGAGGATAAGAGAGATCACCGGAACGCGGATGTGCGGCACGACCCTGACCGGCGTTTTCTGCTGATTGAATCGCTTTCAGCGCCGCGCCCATCGCATCGTCTTGCGCTTGCAAGGTATCCATTGGGCGACGCACCGGACCGGCTGAATAGATGCCGGTACGACGAGTTTCATACGGGAAACAGATAAAGTGAGAATCGGTAAACCCGTTTGATAAGTGCGGCAGATCCGTACCTTGGCGATAATCCAAGTTCAGAATCGACTCCACACTGATTTCAACGGTGTTTGACGCTTCCGCTGCTTCTTTCTCTTCTTTCGTCGGAACAGCAGCGTAAGGATCAGGGCCGGAGTTCGGCACTTGGCCGGTGGCCAACACCACCAGATCCGCCTGCATGGAGGTCTCTTCGCCCAGAATCAAATCGTTAAATTTGACTTCCAGCCCCTCAGCAGAAGGCACCACTTCGGAGACCTCGCCTTTAGAAAAAAGAATGCCTTTTTTCTGTCCCGAACGGTAGAAATCTTCGCCACCCGCACCTGGGGTACGCAGATCGGTAAACAGGATCGTGGTATCGGCGTTGGGGTTGCTCTCTTTGAAATACATCGCCTGCTTAATGGATGTATTGCAGCAGAACCCCGAACAGTAAGAGAGATGGCCTTCTTTCTCAGAACGCTGACCGGCACACTGAATAAAGGTGACGCTTTTAATCTCTTTGCCATCGGAAGGCCGTTTCATCGACCCGCCGTTGGCGGCTTTGGCCAAGGCTTCCAACTCGACGTTGGTCACCACATCGGCATTTTTACCGTAAGCGAATTCCGGCAACTGGTTGGCATCGTAGGCTTTCATGCCACTGGCTTGCACGATGGCACCGACGGTGGTGGTCTCCGTGCTGCCGCTTTCGGTGCTCAGATCAATCTCAAACCGACCGGGCGCACCGGCGGTTTTGGTCACCGTAGTGTTCAGATGTACGCTGATGCCATCGGCGGCGTTCACCGCTTCAATCAACTCAGCAACCCCTGTCTCTTCTGGCTCAGCGTACGGCGCACGGGTCGGCACCCGTTTGTACAGATCGCCCGCCATGCCACCGAGGGCACCGCTTTTTTCCACCAAGGTCACGGAGTAACCGGTTTTAAAGCTTTCAACTGCGGCGGTCAGGCCGGTAATCCCGCCCCCCACCACCAGCACACTTTTCACCAACGGTTGCTCATCAGAGCCGGTGGGCACCGTCATGGCTTTGACTTCATGACACCCCATGCGAACGTAATCGTCCGCCATCTCTTGGGTGGTTTCCGTATGTTCGTCGCCTTCAGGGCGCGCCCAGATCACCCCTTCGCGCAGGTTGATGCGGGTCTGTGAGACATCACTGAAATTAAACGCCTCCACTTTCGCGCGCCGCGAACAAGCTGCAATGGCCAACTGATTAACGCCATCATTGTCGATGTCGTCTTGGATCATCTGCACACCGGCTTTGGAGCAGAGGAAGTCATGGGTTTTACAAACTTTCGCTTTACCGTCACGGGTGGCGGTCATCTCCAACTGCTTCATGTTCAGGCGGTCGCCAATGCCACAACCGGAACAGATATACGCACCTACTTTCTTTTCGTCTGCCATCGTCTTAGCCCTCCGCTCCGGCAACGCGATTCACCACTTGGATCGCTCGCAATGAAGCCGCCGTTGCACTTTGCACCGCACGGTTCACGTCCAGCGCATCCGCTGCACAACCGGCGGCGAAAATCGCACCGTTGCTCTCATCACGTTCGATAAAGCCGTGCTCGTTAATAACCACTTCACCTGGAAAACCGGCTTCATTGAGGCTCGGCTCCATACCAATCGCCAACACCACCAGATCGTGAGGCTGCTCATAACGGTGATAGCCTTCCGTATCTACGCCGCGCAAAATCGGATTGCCAGTGGCTTTGTCTTCGATGATGTTGGCCACTTTGGATTTCACAAAGGAGACGTTTTTATTCGCCTGCACCTTTTTGTAAAAATCTTCAAAACGGTCAATGGCACGAATGTCGATGTAATAAATGGTGGATTTACCACTGTCGGCAAACTGCTCACTGACGTAAGTAGACTGCTTCAAAGAGGCCATGCAACAGATGCGCGAGCAATGTTTCAGATGGTTGCGATCCCGTGAACCGGCACACTGAATGAACGCCACGTCTTTGGCTTCTTTGCCATCGGAGGGGCGAATCAATTTGCCACCCGTAGGACCCGATGCGTCCATCATGCGCTCAAACTCAACGCTGGTGATGACGTTGGCGATGCGGTCATAGCCGTAAGGCTGAATTTTAGCCGCATCGTAAGGCCGCCAACCGGTCGCCCAGATCACTGCGCCAATGTTCAGCTCCAAAACCTCTTCTTGCATCTCTAAGTCGATGGCGTTGTATTTACAGGCTGCTTTGGCTTTCTCTGCGTCCTCGGTGCCGATCATCGCCGGATCCAAAACGTAGGTTTGCGGATGCGCCATGTTGTAGGGCAAATAAGCGCCTTTGCGCTTTTTCATTGCCCCCAGACCGTAGTTGAATTCGTTGTCGAATTCCGCATCCACCGCCTTGGCACAATCGCCACACGCGGTGCAATTTTCATTAACGTAACGTGGACTGATGGTCACCTTAGCGCTGTAATTGCCCTCGGAACCGGTCAAATCCGTCACCTGCGCCAGAGTCAGAATGGTTAAATTCGGATTCATTTTAGCGCGGCGCTGATTGATCTCCAGACCACAGGTTGGATGACACAGCTTAGGAAAATACTTATACAACTGTGTGATTCGACCACCAATAAAAGCCCGTTTTTCAACTAAAACGACCTTTTTACCCATTTCAGCGGCTTCCAGAGCAGCGGTCATACCGCTCACTCCACCACCGACCACCAGAATCGTCTGGTTGGTTGCGATTACTTCCGTCATTTACGCTCCTCCATAAAGGATCAAATAAACGGCTCAGACACCAAAAACGGTGCCGTAGACTCGATGAAAAGGTGGCTGATCACATCAATACGATTGCGCAGCCCCATAAATACAACCTGCAAAGATACTCCGGTTCGCAGCAAATATCCTATAGATAATTCCGATGCAGTGATAAACAGACCCAATAGAGTGCCAGTAACCCTGTATATTCTACGGTTGTTTAATCCCTCACTTCACGTTAGCGTTCGACTCCAGATCACTTATTGGCAGAGAGGAGCCGTTATGAAGGCGCGCAGCATCAAACCCGAACAGCACTACGTTAAAAATGAACCCTATTACGAAGCGATTGGCGAGGAAATTGCCATCTTTGAGGCAGCCTATCGCAACCAACTGCCGGTGCTGCTCAAAGGCCCTACCGGCTGCGGAAAAACCCGTTTTATGGAGTACATGGCGTGGCGGCTCAAACGCCCCCTGATCACCGTCTCCTGCCACGATGATCTGACCGCCTCCGATCTGGTCGGGCGTTACCTGATCAGTGGCGGTGAAACGGTCTGGATGGATGGCCCGCTGGCCGCCTCAGTAAAAGCCGGAGCCATCTGTTATCTGGATGAAATTGTCGAAGCGCGTAAAGACACCACCGTGGTGATTCACCCTCTGACCGATGATCGGCGCAATCTGCCGATGGAAAAATTGGGTGAACTGTTAGAAGCACCCGACGATTTCTGCATGGCAATCTCCTACAACCCGGGTTATCAGAGTGTGCTCAAAGATCTAAAGCAGAGCACCCGGCAGCGATTTGTGGCCTTGGAGTTTGATTACCCGAGCAGCGCACTGGAACAAAAGATCGTCGAGAAAGAGACCGGGGTTGATCAACAGACCGCCCGCCAGTTGGTCAAGTTTGCTCAGATGACCCGCAATCTGAAAGGCAGCGGCCTAGATGAAGGTGCCAGCACCCGCCTGCTGGTTCACACCGGCAAATTGATCGTTGACGGCATCAACCCCGTCACCGCCTGCTCCAGCGCCATCGCCCAAGCCCTCACCGATGATGGCGAGATGTTGGCGGCGGTAAATGAGTTGAGTTCTTCGCTGTTCTAACAGCAACTGGCAGTGCTCTAACCACTCGTAAGCCCAACTCATTGTGATAAGCAGCACTGCTGTAATAAC